>NZ_JBFUKW010000012.1:0-243145 GCF_056400665.1 Variovorax sp. P5_A3
TCGAGCAGTTCACCCTGGCCTTGGACTCCTACATCCGCTGGTACAACGAGAAGCGGATCAAGCTCTCCCTCGGCGCTCTCAGTCCTGTTGAATATCGGAAAAGCCTGGGGCTCGCGGCATAACCAGTCCAAGATTTCTGCCGCACCCCCAATCGATCAATTCACGCTGGCGTATTTCAGCGTCCAGGCGAAGCTGCGCGGAGTGCTCGGCGTCAACGCAAACGGGTTCGTGGTGCAAGCGAACTTCGAGTGCAACTGACCGATGGGTGTGGTCGACAACGGGTTGGTCACACCTGCCGCGAGATCGAAGTTCGACAAGGCGCAGGTATCGAATCCGGTCGTGCCGTAGCCGGTTGCGTCGCTGTTCGCGTAGGTCACCGAAACACCATCGGGGTTGGCCGCCGTATTCTGGTAGTCGGCGAACGATGTGAAGTCCGTCTCGACCGTCATGTTTCCAGCCAGGCTTGCCGAAGTCAGCGTATCGGTGCGCGTGATGGTTCCCTGCGCGAAGGTCAGGACTGTGTGCGCTTGCAGATCGATATCGGTCGTGTAGAGCGCATTCTTGGCCGCTTGCCTGAACTTGGTCGTGTCGAATGAGACGACGACCTGTCCGTTCGTCTCTTGCACATTCAGGTTCTTGTAGTACGTGACGGGGATATACGTCTTGCCGCCATAAGTGACTTGGGGCACCAGCAGCGCATAGCCCAGGTCGGTCGTGCCATAGATCAGCTTGTCCGCAAATGGAACGGGGTAGTAAGGCGTGAACGAGTTGTAGTCGGGCGCCTGGCTAAGGTTCAGGTTGATGACGCGCTTGCCGTCGCGCACCGTGATCAACGCCGCACTGTACGGATGAGCGGCGTCCGACGGCTGGTTGTACCAAGTGAGCGTGTAATGCGGCTTGGTCGTGTCCAGCCAAGTCTGGAACGCTGAATCATCAATCGGTGACTTGCCGCCGTAGCCCAGCTTGTTCCACCAGTTGTTCACGTATATGAACTGGTGCAGCAGGCTGAAGTTTTCACCCATGACGCGCGGCTTGCCGCGATAAGTATCCGTCCCGCGGCCCTTGACCCACATGTTCACCGACGGCGTGGGCAATGTCGGGTCATACCAGAAGGTCTCGTAGCGATAGGCCGCCTTGTAGATGAACGAATAGGCAATCTTCATTTCCTGCTCGGTCAGAACGCCGGCATTGGCTGCCGCAGTCAGGATTTCCATGAAAGCCGTATCGCCGTATGGGCCGATCGAGCGGCCATAGTTGAAACCTTCGCCGCTGGTGTTGAGTTGCGGCAGGATCAGGTCGACGGATTTGCGCAGGTAGCCCCTGAGTTCGTCTGTCAAATTGGCCTCGTTCCCCATCTCCAAGGTGCGCTCGGTCACTTCGGCAATCAACAAGGTGCTGTAGCGATCGAAGCGTGCCTGGTCGTAGTAGGTGGTGTGGCTATTCGAGGCTTCGTCGGAGAACCCGCCCGAGGAATCGTTGCGGATGTGGGTCGTGAGCGTATACAGCAGCGCATCGCGCGCACCCATCGTGGCGACAGTCGGATCCGTTGGCGACGAGAAGCTGGGGTTGCTCCAGCCGAGCTTTTGCCTCAATCCTGCGATGCCGTAGGAGACAGCGTAGTAGTTCTGCGCGGTATTGAGCGTGGTGACGTCGATCGGCGTACCGGCTGCAGGGCAAGTGTCGGCCTTGCCGCTCGCATCAGGTCCGAACATGTCGCAGAAGGTGAGGCGCTTTTCGAGTGTCGCGAGCACCGCATCGCTGAACACCTCGTTGAGCATGCCGCGAGCCTTCAGGTTGTTGAGCGCCACGAGGTAGTAGTACTCGCCCCACGACGTGTTGGCATAGAGATAGTTGGCGCCACTCATTTGCGTGATCATGGCCGTCGTAACGCGCTGATAGGTCGCCAGATAGTCTGCGTACTGCGGATCGTTCTTCGCCTTCATGTCGATCAGGATGTACGACAGGCCGAGCGCGAGCTTACCGGGCAGGAATTTGTCGCCTGTGTTTGTGTCGAGCACATGCACGGGGCTGCCGTCGCCGAGGTCCATCACCACTTGCGTGAAGTCGGGCGCCTTCTTGATGAGCTCGAAGAGCGCACGCATCTGGCCCATCATCGAGATAGGGATGCCGGCACCTTCCGGTACGCTGGTGTCCGGTGCGCCGTAGACGATCGCCTGCAGCGACTTGACGTTGGTGGTCTGTGAAGGAGGCGGGTTGGTTGCGCCGCCACCACCCCCTGATGCTCCGGGGTCGGTCGGCGGAATTCCTCCGCCGGAGTTGCCGCCGCCTCCGCAGGCGGCGAGAAGGAGGGCGAGCGTGCCCAGTGCGATGGCCAGGGGTTTTTTGCGCGGCGAGGAAATTTCTGTCTCCTTGGGTCTGGATTAAAGCGCGGCGTATGCCTGAAGTTATCAGTCATCGTATGAGTTGCGAGTCGATTGTGAATGTAGGTCCACGGCTCTGGCAGAGGGAAGCACCCTAAATCGAAAGCATGCGCTCAGCGCGCCGGCGTAGGCGTTGTCGTACATCCTCGCAGTGTTGACGCACGAGGCGCTGGCGTTCAGCGGCCCAAGCTCGGAAGCATCCATTCGAGGCCCTCGCCGAGCGTCGCTTGCGGAGTGCGCGTCGAAGGCACGCTCAATGTCCACCGGGTGGTTCGGCGTCTATGGCCTTCATCACAAGATTTGCCATCACTCGTTCTTCCTCGCGCGGGCTCTTCTGCAAAGCCGCTACTGTGCTGCGCCTATCCTGCATGGCTTCGTCTTGGCTGGCCTTGAGTTTTCCTTCAAGTCTCTCAATCGGAATCTCAATTCCCACGATGGCGCCAAGCAGCTTGTCGACGTATGAAGCGGGGGCGTCGGAGAGCCGCCACGGTGCCTCCTGCCTAACCTCATGAGCGTCAGTGAGCCGGTTCAACATATCCAGTAGCCAACTGCGTTCCTGAACAGCGCGCGCAACACCGTGCGCATGAGCGACCGCATAGTTCCATGTGGGCACGACCATCCCATGCTCCTTCTTGCCGGGGTACCACCCCGGTGTGATGTATGCCTGCGGTCCTTGGAACATCACCAGCGACGAGGCATTGCTGCTCAGTTCGCGCCAAACGCCGTTGGCTCGGGAGACGTGGCCAATCAGGGTGCCGAACGCCCCTCTGCTTCTGTCCAGAAAGAAGGGAACATGGTTGGCGACGAGGGCGCCGCCGGCTTGGTAAACCCATGCTCCAAGGGGATGCGACTCCATAAGCGTGAAGATGGCTTCCTGGTTTGTCAGTTGGTGATGCTTAGATGTGTACATGTCATTCAACAGAAGTGTTGAACTCTGAGGTCAGAAGCCAGCGAAGGCTCGCCTTCCCAAAAGCGCCGCCAACACCATCATGGTCAGGCCAATCAAACCGTCCAGCTTCTGCCATGCTCGCGGCCGAGCGAACCAGGGTGCGAGCCAGCGCGCGCCATAGCCTAGAAGTCCAAACCAGAGCATGCTGGCCGTGCTCGCGCCGGCGACGAACCATCCACGCAGTACCCCGGGCTGCTGCGCGCCGATGCTACCCACCAACAGCACGGTGTCTAGGTAGACATGCGGGTTGAGGAGAGTGAAGGCAGCGGCCTGCGCCACGGCCGCACCACGGCCAAGGGCCGTATTCCCTTCCGCCGCCCGCAGTTGATGCGGATGGCGTGCGCGGCGGAGCGCCTGCACTCCATAGACTGCCAGGAAAACGGAGCCGGCCAGTGCAAGCGCACGTGCTAGCCCGGGACGGTCACCCAGGGCCTGCGCCATTCCCAAGACGCCCGCGGCGATAAGCGCCGCGTCTGCTACCGCGCAGAAAAACACAATGGTCCCCACATGCTCGCGGCGCAGCCCCTGACGCAGGACGAAGGCATTCTGGGCACCGATGGCAACGATGAGCCCCAAGCTCAGGACCAGGCCTTGGATGAAGACCGGAAAGGCCGGTGAGGCGGAGTTCGAATTCAGCATGGGGGAAGCTTGCCCGCATGAATCGATGAAGGCAAACTATCTTTCCTAAGGCTGCTTTAGAGAAACTTACTTTATGTTGGACTATTCGGCGTTGTCAGCGCTTTCCGCAGTCGTGCGAGAAGGAAGCTTCGAGCGCGCAGCCCGCGCCCTGAACGTGACGCCTTCGGCCATCTCACAGCGCATTCGACTATTGGAGGACCGAATCGGTTGCGCGCTGGTAGTGCGTGAACAGCCGTGCCGCGCTACTGAAATCGGCCGCCGCCTATGCCAGCATGTGGACCGGGTTCGCCTGCTGGAGCAAGACCTCGAAGGAGCCGTTCCAGCGCTGGCGCCGGAGGGGATTGCACGGGTCCCTCTACCCGTCGCGGTAAATGCCGACAGCCTGGCAACATGGTTTGCTCCAGCCGTTGCCACATTCGCGGCAGCAGCGCCGGTGCTCATGGAGATAGCGGTGGATGACCAAGACCACACGGCAGAATGGCTGCGCAGTGGCGCGGTGCTGGCCGCAGTAACCGGCAGCAGCCGTGCCCCCGCCGGATGCAACAGCCGACCATTGGGCTCGATGCGCTATTTGCCCGCTGCCAGTCCGGAATTCATGGCCCGTCATTTTTCCGACGGCGTCGGAGCGGGTAGTCTGGCCCGCGCCCCCAGCCTGGTGTTCAACGCAAAGGATGAGTTGCAAGCCCAGTGGGCACAGCGCCTATGCCATCGGCACGTCGAGCTACCCCGCCACATCCTCCCGTCGACCCAGGCGTTCGTGACCGCAACCCTGGCCGGCATGGGATGGGGCCTGCACCCGCAGGCGTTGATCGAGCCGCACTTGAAAGACGGGTCGCTTGTCGAACTGGTACGGAAAGCGCCGCTGGACGTCCCTCTGCACTGGCAGCATGCCCGTGCGGCCTCCGCGCTTCTTGATGGCTTGACCAAGCAACTTGTCGCAGCCGCCCGGCGGGCTCTCTTGACGACCTGACCCAGCGTCGTATTTGCCTGCACCCCTCAGAGTCAGCGCGCGCGCCGGTAGTGCATGGCGACCGCGCCGCTGCGGAGCGCCTTCGCCGAGATCAACTCGAGCCGTCGAGTGCTGGGCAGCCCGCTCTCGTACAGGGTCGGTCCGTGGCCGGCGATCCTGGGGTGGACGAGTAACTTGTACTCGTCGATCAGATCCAGCCGGTCCAGCTCGGTCGCGAGCTTGCAACTACCGAGGAGCACGCCGTCCGGGGTCGTGTCCTTGAGCTTCTGTACGCCCGTGCGCAGGTCACCGGCGACGTGGTGGCTGTTGGTCCACGGGAAGTCCTTTCGCGTCGAGGACACCACGTACTTCGGCTTGGCCTCCAGCTTGACCGCCCACTCGCGCATCGCCGGCTGTGCCTCCGCGTCGCCGCGGGCGACCGCTGGCCAGTAGCTCTCCATCATCTCGTAGGTGACGCGGCCCCACAGCATCGCCCCGCCCTCGTCCATGAGGTGGGTGAAGAAGGCGTGCGTCTCGTCGTCGGCGATTCCTTCCTGGTGGTCGACGCAGCCGTCCAGAGTGACGTTGATACTGAAGGTCAAGAGACCCATGGTGTCCTCCGATCGAGATACGCGAGCCGCTCGCCGTCTGGCTCCAAGCGCATGAGCCCAATCCACGAGGTGCTCACCCTGTGGCAGTTTGCCCAGCACGTCGTGCCGCATGCTGGCTGCCGATACTAGGCGGAGAACCGATGTTGCACAACGGCGCTCGCAAGCTACAACTCCAGTCCATCGACTGCCGTCGCAGGAATGGATTTCGACATCAGCGCGAGGTGGGCGTGGCAGTTGAGGGAATTCTGTCTCGATGGCGGCGGACCGTTGCAGGCCGATTGTGGCTGGGCGGACAGACTTCGCGTCATCCGACATCGCTGGACTCCTTCACGAGGTTTGCCACGAAGTCCAGCAAGGCCCGTGTCTTCGCCGGCACGTGATGGCGAGAGGGATAGTAGGCATACAGCGGGAAGCGCTCGTCCGGCCAGTCCGGAAACAGGGGCACGAGTTTTTTCGCGGCGATGAAGGACTCGGCGCCCAACTCGAACAGTTGCGCGATGCCGTGACCGGCCAGGCAGGTGCTGTAGAGGGTGCCGGCGTCATTGACGGTCAGGGAGCCGCGGGCCGCGACCGTGAGCTTGCGGCGACGCTGATGGAACTCCCATGGAAATGGACGACCGGTGGCCGAGTCGCGGAACAGGATGCACCGGTGATGGCCGGCCTCGAGTTCGCGCGGGTCGGACGGGGAGCCATGACGCCGGACGTAGCCCGGTGACGCCACCGTCAACACACGGGTGTCGAGCAGCTTTCGCGCCACCAGAGACGAGGGCCGGGGATGCCCGAAACGGATGGCCAGGTCGAAGCCGTCGGCCACCATGTCGCCCAGGTCGTCGCGGCTGCGCAGTTCCAATTCCAGGTCCGGATGGCTGTCCAAAAACGTCCCCAGTTTCGGACCCAGGATGAGACGCGAAAAGAAGGGGTCGATATTGACTCGCAGGCGGCCTCGCACCGCCGCTGCGCCGCCTGCGGCGCTCCCAGTGGCTTCCGCCAGCGCGCCGACGAGGGGCATGACCTGTTCGTAGAAGCGCCGCCCCTCGTCGGTCAATCGCACCGAACGTGTGGTGCGCTCGAACACCCGGATGCCCAACCGGGTCTCCAGACGCGCGATGGCGCGACTGACACCGGACTGCGACATGTCGAGCGCTTCCCCTGCGCGTCCGAAGCTTGCCGTGTCGACGACCGCCGCCATGACGTCGACACCTTCGAGCAGTTGTGTGCTGAACCCTGCCATTGATGACTACCGAGCATGAATGAAATGCTTTTCATGCTATCGCTCTTTGCGAACGGTGTGGACAAAATCCTCTTCAACCGGCGCGCGGTGCGCCGCATCAGGAGAGAAGACGATGTTCGTTGTCACGGGAGTCACCGGCAAGGTGGGCGGTCAGGTCGCAATGAAACTGCTCGCTGCGGGCTTGCCGGTACGGGCGGTTTTGCGGGATGCGGCCAAGGCTCCGGCCTGGGGCGCGCTCGGTTGCGAGACAGCGTTGGCATCCATGGAGGACGCGGCCGCATTGAGCGCCGCTTTTTCCGCCGCAGAAGCGGTATTCGTGCTGCTGCCCCCGGTGTTTGACCCGTCCGAGGCCTATGCCGAGACGCAGGCAAACGCCGCGGCGCTGGTCGCGGCCTTGCAGAGGGCCCAGCCCCGGCGGGTGGTGGCCCTGTCCACCATCGGCGCCCAGGTGGGGGAGGAAAACTTGCTGACGCAGTTGCAGATGATGGAGCGCGCCTTTGCCGCGCTGACCATGCCGGTCGCTTTCCTGCGCCCTGCGTGGTTCATGGAGAACGCCGCCTGGGATATCGACGGCGCTCGCACGCTCGGTGTCGTGCCGAGCTTCCTCCAGCCGCTGGACAAGCCGGTGCCGATGGTCGCCACGGCAGACGTTGCCACCACCGCGGCGCAGATGCTGCAAGACAACTGGGAGGGGCGCTGGGTGGTCGAGCTCGAAGGGCCGGTTCGGGTCACGCCGCACGCGCTGGCCGCCACGCTGGGACGGGTTCTGGGGCGCGATGTCGTTGCGCAGGCGGTGCCGCGTGCGACGTGGGCAGCGCTGTTCCGCTCGCAGGGTATGGCCAACCCATTGCCGCGCATGCGGATGCTGGACGGCTTCAACGAAGGCTGGATCGAGTTCGAGGCCGGCCCCGGCGCAGCCCGAAAGGGCGCGACAGAACTCGAGACGGTATTGCGCGGCCTTGCGGGTCCATCGCCGCTTGACGAGCAGGACTGAGCGGATGGGATCGCGGCCGTTCGTGGCGTTCACCAGCTTGCGAGGGAGGTTTCGCACGTGGCTGTCGACTGCTCGGTCGGTGATGGCGCGGCCATCGCCGTGCAGCTGGTCCAGGACCTGATCGCGGTACACGCTCTGCCGCGCTCTTCATCAGTCGCCAGGGCGCTCCTGGATCCTGTCGCCACTTCCGAAGCCCGCCCGACGTCGTTGCCCGGCGACTTCACCAAATTGCTGCTTGTACCAACGCGAGAAGGCGCTGAGCGCCGAGAAGCCCAACAGCTCTCCCACCTGCGACAGCGGCCGGGTGCCTTCGTCGATGTAGTGAACGGCCAGTTCGCGCCGGATGGTGTTCACCACTTCGGTAAACGTGGTGCCCTCTCGCAGGAGCCGCCTGTGCACCGTGCGACGATCGACGCCGAGTTGCTGGGCGACCTGGTCGATGGCGCACTGGCCCGAAGGCAACAGCACGAGCAGGATGTGGCGCACGCTATCGACAGTGCTCATGCGCGCCGCGCCCGCACTGGCTTCGAGAAGCTGCCGCGCATAGCGGGCCATCACCGGGTCGGCCAACGGGTTCGGCGCATCCATGTCGCGCGTGGTGCAGACGATCCCGTTGAAGTCCTGGCCGAATTCGACGGCATAGCCGAACACCCGATGGTGCAGGCCCGGATCGCGCGGCGGTGCATGCGCGAAGCACACCCGCAGCGGGTTCCACGTGGGGCCGAGGAAGAACTTGAGGTTGCGGAACGTGACGCCGACAAGAAGCTCTGTCGCTTGCCGCATCGAGCCGCCATGCCCGATGAGCAAGTCTTCGCGGAGCACGGCAATGCCTTCCGCCTCCTCGAGCTTTGCGAAGACCGATTCGTTGAGTACGTGGCTGTAGCGAATCATTGCCCGAACGACGCGCCGTACCGTCGGTTCCTCGCGCGCCATCAATGCCACCACGCCGAGGTTCGAAAGTTGCCGCGTCTCGGCGATGCGCAACCCGAAGTTGTCAATCCCGCTGGCCAATGCCGACGCCTCCAGCAAGTCACGTACCGCGCCGCTCGGAATCCGCAGGTCGGGATCGTGCAGGCATGCCGGATTGAGGCCCACCTTAGCCAGCAAGACCATGGGATCGAGGCCGGCCGTTCGTGCGATCTCGGCGTAGTTGGTCAAGCTGGCGCTGCGAACGAGGTTCGACATGGGGTTGGTACGGACTGTCCCCGTAGGGTAAATGAGCGTCTCCGTTGGTCAATCGGTATCTGCCAGGGCTCGGAACAATTCCCGGCATTTCGCTCGCATCCGGGAGTACCCGAGGTGTCCCGGAATGGCAAATCGGTGTCTCCGTCCGTCAACTCCAAATTCACCTTGGCTCGCACACTTACTCCCACACCACAGACTGCAAGGAACCAGACGATGAACTCAACCGACAAGCCAGCGCCGATCACCCCCGTGTGCGACAGCATGCGCAACAGCGGCAACTGGAATCCCGACTGGGAGCCCTTTGTCACGCTCGACGCGGCATGGACCGAGAAATTCATGGCCATGGGCGTCGCGCCGATGGTGTCGGGCGTGCTCGACGCAAAGACCGTCGAGTTCCTCGCGATCGCCGTCGACGCCTCGTGCACCCACATGTACGCGCCCGGCGTTCGCCGCCATATCCGCAAGGCACTCGACCTGGGTGCGACGCGGGAAGAAATCACCGCGGTGCTGCAGTGCGTGAGCGTGCTGGGCATCCACACGATGAGCCTGGGTGCACCCATCCTGCTCGAAGAGATTGCCGCGCACGCCGATCGCAACGGCGCGACCGTCGGCTGATCAGCGCCTTCCCACCAACCGAAATCTATTGGAGACAACCATGCACTTCCTCGACGACTCCCTCCTCCCCGAAAACCAGCAGAAGCTGGTGATCCAGGTGGCGCCCTACGGGCCGCAATGGATCCCGGGCGACTCCGGCGACATCCCCGTCACGATGGACCAGCAGGTCCAGAAGGCGGTCGACTGCTGGAACGCAGGCGCCACGGTGCTGCACGTTCATGTGCGCGAGGACGACGGCAAGGGCAGCAAGCGGCTGTCCAAGTTCAACGAGATGCTGGCGCGCCTGCGCGAAGCGGTACCGCAGATGATCCTGCAGGTCGGCGGCTCGATCTCGTTCGCCCCCGAGAACGATGGCCAGGCTGCGAAGTGGCTGAGCGACGACACGCGTCACATGCTGGCCGAACTCGACCCCAAGCCCGACCAGGTCACGGTGGCCGTCAACACCCAGCAGATGAACGTGATGGAGTTGATGACCGCGGCCGACGTGGCGGACACCTCGCTTGCCAACCCCGTGGTGCAGGCGGCCTATCGCGACATGATCGTGCCCTCCAACCCGTCGTGGTACGAGGAACACATCCGCCGCCTGGTCGCCAACGGAATCCAGCCGCATTTCATGCTGGGCAACCTGACAGGCCTCGAGAGCGTCCTGCGCATGGTGCGCCGCGGCGTCTACAGCGGCCCGCTGAACCTCAACTACGTGGCCATCGGCGGCGGCTCGGCCGGCCTGCACCCGGCCGACATGCTGGAGTTCGCACGCCGGACGCCCGACGGCGCGGTGCTCACGCTGGAAACCCTGAACCGTCACATCTATCCGATGAACACGATGGCCATTGCGCTGGGCATGCACGTGCGGGTGGGCATCGAGGACACGTTGTTCGGCCCCCTCGGCGAGCGCATGGGCTCCGTGCAGCAGATCGAGATGGTGGTGCGCCAGGCACGCGAGCTTGGCCGCGAGGTGGCAAGCGGTACGGAAGCACGCAGCATCTTCGGCATCGGCCAGCAGTGGAGCGACGCCGACGAAGCGCTGGCGCGCCTGGGCCTGCCGCCCAACCGCGCGCCGGGCCAGCGCGGTGTGCCATTGCGCCACGCAGCATGACGGACTGACGTCCGCCCCATCGAGGCTCTGCCGACTCTCAAGGAGCGCAGAGCTGCCGTCGGCCGCCACGAGCCGTGTTCGTGGCCCATCTCCATCTGCATCCGAGCGCAGTCGTCGCTCGCACAACAAGAGACAAACGCCATGAACCCCGCCCTGTCGGCCGCGGCCGCCCCTGCGCCATCGAACGACCTCGCACGCCCATCGCGCAGCTACGCGTGGGCGGTCTTTGCGATCACATTCGGCCTGATGCTGTCCGACTACCTGTCGCGACAGGTCATCGGCGCCGTCATGCCCGCCCTCAAGGCCGATTGGGGCCTGCTGGACTCGCAACTCGCCATGCTGGTGAGCGTGGTCTCGCTCGTCGTCGGCGTACTGGCCATCCCGATCTCCCTGATCGCCGACCGTTGGGGGCGCGTCAGAAGCATCACGCTCATGGCCTTCGTGTGGTGCCTGGCGACCATTGCGTGCGGTCTGGCGCAAAACTACGGGCAGTTGCTTTGGGCCCGCGCGTTCGTGGGTTTGGGCGAGGCGGCCTACGGCGCCGCCGGGGGCGCACTGCTGGCCCATGTGTTCCCCGCCAGACAGCGGGCCACGGTGCTCGGCGCCTTCCTGTCGGCGGGATTGTTCGGCTCCGTGCTCGGCGTCGTCCTCGGAGGCGCCGTGGCGGCGCAGTCCGGTTGGCGCATGGCCTTCTTTGTCGTGGGGGCGCCGGGCCTGTTGCTGGCCCTGGTCTATCCCTTCGTGGTGCGCGACTACAAGACGGTCGCATTGGCTCCCTCGCGCCACGCCCATGCGGCACCGCGACGATCGCGCATCGCCCGGGTCGCGCGTGAAGTGTTCGGTGCACGCTCGGGCAACTTTGCCTATCTCGCGAGCGGCCTGCAGATGGCGATGCCCGCCATGCTGATCGCCTGGTTGCCGACGTACTTCGTCCGGTTCTACGGCATGGACGTGAAGAAGGCCGCCCTGATGGCCGGCGTGGCGGTATTGGCTTCGGGCATCGGCATGATCTTCGGCGGCGGCATGGCCGACCGGCTGAGCGTGCGTCACCCGCGGCGTCGCGCGCTGGTACCGGCTGCCTATTCGGTGCTGTCGGCGCTGATCCTGATCGTCGCATTTGCATTGCCGCCCGGCCCGCTGGGACTGGGCCTGATCTTTCTCGGCGCGTTGTTCGCTGCCGCACATGGAGGATGTTCGAGCGCCATCGTCTGCGATGTCACCCACGTCGGTGTGCGCGCCACGGTGTCGGCGACGGTGGTGTTGGCCAACAACCTGCTCGGCCTCGCGCCTGGTCCGATCATCGTCGGCGTGCTGTCGGACGCTTACGGCCTGAAGCTCGCATTGACAGTCACTCCGGTGTTGGCCCTGGCGGCGGCGGTCTTCTTCGTCCTCGCCTCTCGCAGCTACGAAGCGGATGCGGCACGCAACAAGGCAGGCGGGCAATTCCAATGAACCTCTCGACGACCTGGACAGAAAGTTCTGCCAGGGCTGCAAGAGGACCCCGCTGGAGATCGGCGGCTGGCCTCGCATGACCGATCAGCAAAAGGCCGACGTTGTCGCTTTGATCCGCCAACGCATGGCCCCGTCGGTCATGTCGACTCGAAGCGAATCAGCAAGTTAGCGGTTCCCGATACGGACCGCATCGCCTTCGAAGCGCCTGAAAAAATTCGCGATCGTGACGCAGTTCACGCTCCGATCGGGAGCTGTAGTGCCTTCGACATATTGCGCCCACACGATGACGCCGATGAATTCAAACACCACAGCCGTTCAGCGGCGACACCTCCTTCGAGGCGTGGGCCTCGTCGGCCTCGCCGCGCTCGTGGCCCCCACAAGCTTCGCCAACGCACAGGCGCGTTCTCCCTCCGATGCGGGCGCCGTGCGCGTGACCCAGCTTCTGGACATGTCGCCTGACCAACAGCAGTTGTCTCGCGACTATTCGACGGGCCTTCGCCTTGCCTTCGCCGAACTGAAGAAATCGGGCGCCTCGGTTCCGCAGGTTGCCACGGTCGAGACCGACGGCACGAAGGCTGCCGTACGCGCCGCCTTGCAAGGCATCAAGGATGATCCGGTGCAGGTCGCCGTCCTGGGCACCGCGGGCGAGGGACTGGCACTGGCCAGCGTCGCCGAATCCAGACAGTTGGGCATGGACATCGCGCACGTCGCGCCGTGGCTCGCGGATTCGCAGATGGACGGCGACCCGCACCTGTTTACCCTTTTCGCATCGCGCGAGGACCAAGTCCGCTATGTGCTCAAGACGCTTTCGGTGGCCGGCGTCAGCGAACTCGGGGTGGTCTATCCGTCGCCGCGGCATGCAGAGGGGATGCAGGCGGGAATGGCCGCCATCGCGACGCGCCTGCAAGTGAAAACGCGCGACATCGTCATCCCGTCCGGCCAGGATGTAGCGGGCTTCGCATCGAAACTGCCCGCGACCGCTCCTTTCTACCTGCTGTTCATGGGCGGCAGCATCGAACTGGCGTTGTTCACGCAGGGACTGGGCAAGCGCGGCATGCAGCGCTACATGCTGTGCCTGTCCGACTCCGACACCAACACCTTCCTGCAATTGAACCCCGGCAAGTCGATACCGGTGATCTTTACCGACGTAGTCCCCAATCCGCATACCAGCAAGCTGCCCGTGGTCCGGACCTACCGCGCGGCCTTGCAACGCTTTTTCGACGAGGCGCCGTCGCCGGTGAGCCTGGCCGGCTACCTGGCCGGCCGCTACACCGCGACAGTGCTCGCGGGCGCGGGCACCAATCCGACGCGCGCACGCGTCCTCGCCGAGTTCCAGCGGCGCCGTCCTCTCGAACTCGATGGGTGGCATCTCGCTTTCAACCCGTCCGGACGCGCAAGCAGCTTCGTCAGCCAGACGCTGCTCAACAGCCAGGGGAACTTCATCGGCTAGGAGAACGGAAGTACCTTCAGGTCGAAGAGTCGCTCAAGGAACCAGATGGCTGCGACGAGAATCGCCGCCGTCGATCCGCCGTGCAGCAGCACTTGCTGGTAGCGGCGCCAATGGCGCATCACCAGCAAGACCCCGAGTGCCATGAAGACGACGACGAGTTGCCCCGCCTCCACGCCGAGATTGAACTGGAGGAGGGCGAGGATGAAGCCTCGCGTCGGAAGCTCCATTTCTGCCAGCGCGCCGGCAAATCCGAAGCCATGGATGAGGCCGAAGAGAAAGCTGAACAGCTTGCGACGGCCGCGAAGCACGGGGTAGATGTTGTCGATCGCGGCGAGCACGATGGTGATCGCGATGGCGGGTTCGATCACCCGCGGCGAGATGTTCACGATCTTGAGCGCGGCCAGGGCGAGCGTGATCGAGTGGGCGACGGTGAACATGGTGACGATCCCAAGCATCGGCAGGATCGCCTCGCGCCAGGCCGCGACAGGCTCCCAGTTGCCGGCGCGACGGTGCAGCACCGCAGGCAACAGCAGGCAGATCAGGAACAGGATGTGGTCATAGCCGATCAGGATGTGATGCACACCATCGCGAAACAGGCTTGCGTTCGGCGATGCCTGGCGCGGATCGGAAGTCCAGCTCACGGTGATCGGACCGCCGGATGGCTCCAGCGAGCGCACCAGCGGATCGCTGCCATGCCGTGCCTCGATGCGCAGGAGGCCGCGATGCGTGGGGTCGACCTCGCGGAACAACTGGTAGTCGATCGCCAACGCGGTTGCGAGATCGCAGTGAGCCCTGAGCTGCAGAACCAGGTACGCACCGTCGATGCGATCGTCCACCGCGGGTGGCGCGGCCTGTGTCAAGGAACAGCGGCCCTCCTGCAGCCGCAGGCGCGCGAGCGCATAGGCCTGGATCTCGTCCATCCGCGCATTGACTTCGCCCCAGCTCAGTTGCCGGTCGCCATTGCGGTCGAGATCGAGCACCGCGTCGAGGTCGCGCAACGCAATGTCCCAGCGCAAGTCTGCTGCATCGCCGGCGATCCGGAGTTGCAGATAGGCGTCACTGGCCTTGTGCGCATGCGCCGTGCGCGGCAGGGCTGCGAGCAGGGCGAGAAGCAGGATCACAACGCACGTGATCACCGACCGCGCCGGCCGCACCGGTGTCAGGTCAAAGGGCAACATCGATACGCGCATCGCGCAGCCCGATCCGTTGCATCAGCGCCCTGAGTTCGCGCCTTGCCTCTTCATCATTGGCCGCCGTGGCAGCGCGTCCGAGCAGCAAGAGGTCGATCGGCTCGCGCTGCAATTGCACATTGGCACGGGCCAGGACGAGTGCCCGCTGCGCGTTGCCCTCGACATCGAGCGCGAACAGGGCGCCTTCGCGCGCATGCGCTTCAGCGTTGCCAGGCCGTAGCGCCGCCGCCGTGAAGCGTGCTTGCAGTTCCTCCGCTTTCTGGCGGGCAATGGCCCCGGAGTCGGTCCGCCGTGCGGCGATGGCCAGCCGCAGCAGCACCGCATCGCTTCGGGGCTCCTTGCCAAGCAACGCAGGCACTTCGGCAGGGCGCTGCTGGCGCAGCAGGAAGTCGCTGTATGCGAGCAGCAAGTAGCCTGATCGACCGGTCTGCACCGCCTGCCTGTAGAAGGCCTCGGCCTCGATCGGGCGGCCCGCCAGTTCCTCGACCTCGGCCAGACTCGTGAGCAACCACTGGCGGGTGCTCGCCTGCTGCGCGCCTTGCAAGACCGGATCGCCCAGCAAGTCGCGGAGGGTGCCGCGCGCCGACGCGTAGTCGCCACGCAATCCTGCGTTCTCGGCCAGGCAGGCCAGGCCGTAGAGTGTCGGCCCGACGCGGCCCAGCGCGAGGCATGCGGCGTCCGACTCGGCATAGCGGCCGCGCACTCGCAGGACGGTGGCCAGCGTGATCCAGGCCTGTGCGTTCCCGGGCTGCCGGGATAGCGCGACCTTCAGGGTGGCCTCGGCGGCATCGAAGTCATGCAGGAACTGCGCGATCGTCGCGCGCATCACCAGCACGGCGGAGGGTGTCTGTGCGGCGGTGGCCGCGTCCCAGGCGCTCAGGGCGCCCATGGCATAGCCGGCGTAGCGCGCATCGCCCTGCGACCGCGCCAACGCCAGATAGCCCTGGGCAGTGGCGATCGCCGTGGCTTCGTCGCGCGGATGCTGCGCCAGCGCCTGCCGCAGCCTTCGCTCCTCGAGCGCCGAACCAGCGACGACAGGCAGGGTCTCGACGATCACGTCGTCGCCTGCCGGTATGTGCGGCGTGGCGACGACCGGGAGGCACGTCGAAAAAAGAGCCCACGCCAGCACCCCGCTTTTCAGGAGGCCGGCGATGGGCAGACCGGACTGGCGCATCACTGCACCGTGATGGGTTCGCGCGTGTCGACGGTGGTCGGCGGATCGAAGGCGGACACATCCGCCGGTTCAGCCGTGTCCAGTGCGGTCGCGACCAGTTGCTTGACGTAGGCGAGGAAGGCGTCGAGCGGCTCTGCCTGTGCGGGCGGGTTCGTTGCGACCGGCGGAAAGTACCCGCCGCCGCCCCCACCACCGCAACCGGCGACGACGATCGCAGCCACCAGCGCCAGCCCGAATCGAATGATCATGCGGTTCATGACTTGCTCCTCACTCACTGTGCGCCCGGCAGCGGCGTGTTCAGGTAGGGGAAGGCGTCCGGAAACTGCGCCGGACTCTGCAACGCGCCGTCGGTCAGCGCGGCACTTCCAGCGGGCGCATCGCCCGGCTTGCAGCCGACCTTGAGCGCGTCGGCCGCACCGGTGGCCACGCACAGCGCACCCATGGCGACGCGCAGTTCGGCGTCCACCACGTCGTCGCCGGGGCGGCGGCCGTTCGGGAAGCCGGCCCCGTCTCCGGCCAGGACGCCGAGGCCGTTCTGCATGGCCTTGGGCGTCGGCGCGACGGAAGTGTTCAGGCGAAGCATCTCCGAGGCCTTGCCGTTGGCCGGCTTGTTGACGCCTTCCACGCCGGTCAGGAAGGCAGCGACGAGGTCGGTGCGCGGAAAGTTCGTCGGCGCGGCAGCTCCCGGAAACAGCGTCTGGATGAGCGCCGGAAGTGTCGGATTGGTCACGTAGTCGGCGAACTGGCCATCGTCCTTCGGCTTGGAGCTGTTGAACTTGTCCTTGTCCTTGAGCCCGATCACGACCTCGTTGACCAGCGGCATCCCCAGGCGCGACACCTGCGCCGACGGCCCGCCGTTCAGCGTCGTCGTGCCATGACCGCTCTTTGGCGGACTGGCGATGAGCCGGCCCTGTCGCACGCTGGCCGTGGTCCAGCCGCCGATGATGGGGCTGCCCCCGGTGGCAACGCAGGAGATGGGGACCTCCAGCGCCATCGTCGTGACGTTCTTGTTGGCGAGCGCATCCGGATTGGCATTCGTGGAACCGAGCGGATTGAGGTTGATCAGGTCGAAGACCTGGCCCAGTGCGACGGAGAACGGGTCCTTTCGCTGCCCCACGAACACGCGGCCCGGCGTGGCGCAGCCGGGGATGTTCACCGCATAGAGATGCTGGTTCGCATAGCTTGCATAGCCGGCCGGACCGCCGAAAGTCTTGTCGCCGATGTTGTCCGTCGGCTTGTCGAACACCGCGCCGCCGCCGGCCATGGTGACGGCCTCGACCCTGCCCGTGCGGCGATCGCCGCGCACGATGTCCAAGGTGTAGGTCTCGCGCAGATTGCTCGTGGCCTGGTTCGGCGCCGAGATGGCGCCGGCCTGCACCAGCGGAATCGAAACCTTCTTGTCGGCGATGGGCAGTTGGATGTCGCGCAGCGTGTTGGTGAACTTGAAGCGGAAGGTGATGTTCTCGACCGCATCGCCATCGGTGTCCAGGTGGATCTCGTAGAGCGCATTCGGGTCCATCGAAAAGTAGTTCGGCCCGCCGTATGGGCTCTGGTCGGGCTGGTAGTTGGCGATCAGCGTGACGAAGCCGTCGCGTCCGGCCTCATAGCTGCGGAACATGTAGAAGTCGGTGGCATCGACTTTGGGCATCCCCGCGATCGAGGGCGCCTCGCGATGACTGGATGCCAACGCGCTGGCCGCAGCGATCGCGCACGTGGCGAGCACACCGAACTGGATGGACGGCTTGGAGAGTCTCATGGACATCACCTCGACAGGTTGGTTGCGTATGGATGGCGGGGAGCTTCAATGGCTTGCCCGAGTCTTGTACGCAGCCGCCTGGCCGTTGGATCATCACGCCCACGCCCACGCATGCGCCCGCCGACTCGCCGGTGGGCGTCAAGCGGATCGTGGAGCGTGCCGGTTCAGTCTGGTGGCGCGTACTGGGCCTCGCCATTTCCAAAGGACCAGTTTTCCTTCCGGACTTCGACCAGGTTGATGAAGACGTCTTCCATCCGCACCTGAAGCCGTTCGTTCAGGCCCTTCGCAATGGCCCTGTAGAAGGCCCGTTTCTGCTCGACTGTGCGGCCTTCGTTGAGCGTGATCTGAATGATGATGCAGTCGGCCGAGCGGTCGATGCCGAGATAGGTCGGATCGAAGATGAAGTCGTCGCTCGGATGTTCGGTGATGATCTGGAAACGATCATTCGCCGGTACGTTGATGGCCGAAAGCATCGCGTCGTACACCACTTCACCGATGGCCCGACGGTACTGGGCTGGCTTTCCGGCGGCCAGGTCGATTCGAACGAGAGGCATGCTTTTTCCTTTCGATTTCGGGTGATGGAGGTCTCGTTCCCATCATCGTCGAAAGGCGGCCGTTCAGGGTCGCGGGCCTCCAAGAGCGCCCGCTGAGAGCGCGAGCGTGGCCGCTGCGGACAGCGCGGTGCTGTAGGCGTCGGCGTAGGCGTTCCTGGCCTGCAGGAGTTGTGTTTCTGCCAGCGTGACGTCGGTGACGGAGCCGACACCGTTGCGATAGGCGGCCAGGGATGCATCGAAGGTCGTCTGCGCGGCCGACACGAGGGCTTCCGAGGCCTCGTGCGCGGAAAGGCTGGTGCGCAGGGCGTTGTCGGCGAGCACGATCTGGCGCACCGCGTCCTGTCGAATGCGTGCGAGCCTGGCCTCGGCGCTGTCGGCTTCGGCGCGGGCCTGGGCCAGCATGGCATCGCGTGTTCCGCCGTCGTAGAGGGGAACGGTCACGCCCGCGAAAACCGTGGCCCCGAGGCGCTGGCCGTTGATGTTGACGGTCGGCGCCTGCTGACCCACCGACGGCAGCGCCGTCACGTCCAGGCGGCCCGAGTTGTAGGCGCCGGTCGCCGAGACGAAGAACTTCGGCATGAATGCCGCCTCCGCCACACGCACCTTCGCAAGGCTGGCTTTCTGCGCGGCGTAGGCGCTGAGCATGTCAGGGCGTCGCGAGAGCGAGTCCGCGATGATGCTGTCGACCGACTCGGCCATCTTCGGCGAGAGCTTGCGGTCCGAGATGTCGGCGACCTTGAGCTTCGTCAGTGGCGAGATGCCCATGGCCGTCAGCAGCCTGAGATGGGCGTCCTGATTTCCACCGGTGGCCTGCACGAGCGCGAGATTGGCCTGTGCCGCCGCCTGGCGCGCCTGGGCCACCTCGATGACGGTGCCGATCCCGTGCTTGTAGCGGTCTTCGGCTGCCGCCCGCACGGCCTGGGCGTTCTTCAGGGACTGCGTCGCGGTGGCGAGCCGTGTGCGGGCCGACGCATTCGCGTAGAAGGCCAGGCTGACGTCGTAGATGACCTGCTGATGGGCTGCAGTGAAGGCGATGTTCGATATCAGGGAGGCCTGCTTCGCCGCCTCCACGACCGCCGCTCTCTCCCCGAAATCGAACAGCAGCCACACGAGCGAGACCGCGGAGATGACCCCGCTCGCCGACTCATTGCCGCTGCCGTTGATGCCGAGCACCGAGTTGTTGCTGCTGCTCGACTGGTAGGCACCGACGACGCTCGCGCTGATGTTCGGCAGGTAGGTGCTCTGCGCGATGCCCGCTGCGAGCGCGACGCGGCGCGCGTCGTTCCAGGCGATGCGCGTCACTGGATTGCTGCTTTGCGCGAGGTCGATGAGTTCGGGCAGCGAGTAGACCATGCCCTCGTCGATCCCGGGTGGTGGGGGGAAGGTCGCCAGCGCGGGATTGGCAGGCAGCACATAGCCGCCGGGCCTGTCCACCGCACCGCCCGGGCCAGCGATCAATTCCCCTTCGGCAGTGGTTGCCGGACTCCAGGGCCGGTCGGCGTGCGGCGGCGCCAGTTCGAGGGCCGATGTCGCGCAGCCGCCCAGCCAGCCCATGCAAAGCGCACACGCGATGGCCTCAAGCCGGCGCATGGTCGGCCCTCCCGCCATGCACTTCGGCCAGCCTGTCGATTCGATCGGCGATGCTGCTCTCGCGCACAGGGTCGAGGCCGTCGTCCAGGAGCAGCGATCGCTGGATGGCAGCGATCTCCTGCGTCGTGCGGATCCGGGCGTCCAGCCAATCCGCTGCCGGACGGATGCTCCCCGGCTCATAGCGCGCAAGGCCCATGTCCTGCTTGAGGCTCCCCAGCGCCGCTCGGGCTTCGCCGGCGAGTGCATAGCGGCTCGACCGGCCGACAGCCGTCGTCATTGCGCGGAGTCGGCGCAGCACCGAGGCGATGGCGGGATCGATGCGTCGTGCCACGCTGACCGGCCAGATCATCGTGAACATCGCGTAGATCACCAGGTTGCCGAACAGGATGCCGACGATCCGGTCGCGGGCGACCGTCATGTCGAAGCCGGGGCCGGCGCCCTGGATCACGCACAGGAAGAAGGCGAAGGCGATCTGGAAGCCGGCGTAGGCGATGCGAGGCGAGCCGGCGGCGACCCAGCCCGACGCGAGCGCTGCGAGGAAGACGATCGCCAACAGGCCTGCGATCGAGGTCACGTTGGGCATGAGAAAGACGATCGCCGCAAGCCCTGCGACGGCGCCGACCAGGCAGCCCACGATGCGCAGCGTCAGCTTCTCGACGGTCTCTGCCGCCGTGCCGAGCGAGACGATGTAGCAGGTGATCAGGCTCGTGTGAATGCCCGGCCAGTCGAGCAAGGTGTAGACGACATAGCAGAACATGGCCGCCGCGGTGGTCTTGAGCGCGTACTGCACATGCTCCGGGTTTGTGAAAGCGTCGGGCAGGAAGAAGCCGCTCGCGCTCTTCTCTGGCTCCGGCTTTGGCTGCTGCGCGCTCGCCTCGGGCGTGGGCGAAGGCGGCACGGCGAAGCGGGCGAGCGCCTTCTTCATTTCCGCAAGGATCGCGGCGCCTTGGGGCGGCAAGGGCTCGCCGACGTCCGCGTCGTCGAGTGCAATGTCGACCGGATAGCCACCCGCGCGCAGGATCGTCGCCATCTCGTCGAGCGTGCCCGCCACGCGGTTCCGCAGGGGAGACGGCCACTGCCCGTCACCGTCGCGATCCAGCAGGTCGACGAGCAGCAGCACCTGGGTGACCGAGGCGACGGCCTGCCGGAGTGCGGCGATGTCTTCCGCCAGCGATGTCTTCTCGACCGCCGCCAGCTTCAGCCAGGTCTGGATCTCGACCGTCCCCTCGGACAGGGCCTCGCCAAGCGCACGCCTGGCTTCGCGTTCGGAGGTCCGGAGCACCGCAGCCGCGACGGCGAGGCGATGCGCCAGGGCACGCTCCGCCAGGCGCCGCGGCGCCGGGCCGATGAGCAGGTTGACCGTCACCGAAACGGCGACCGGTATGCCGACGAAGAGCCACGCGTAAAGCAGGGCACGCGTCGCCAGTTCACCGATCTGCGCATTGCTCAGCAGATCGAGCGCATAGGCCACGATCAACGCGAGGATGCCGCCGACCGGTCGCAACTTGCTCCCGGAGGCGATGAAGAGCAGGCAGAACGAGAAGACTGCCATGGCGGTCACGCGCAGCAGCGGGTGGTCGATGACCGCCATCGAGACGAGCATCACCACGCCAATGACCCCCGTGATCAGCAGCAGCATCGCGATGCTCAGGATCATGCTGGCCGTGCGGTCGGGCTTGATGACGAAGAAGCAGACGTAGGCGGTGAGGGCGGCGTCGGGCGTCTGGTAGATCTCGACGACGAGCGTCGCCAGGGCGCACATCAGCGCCAGCCTGAGCGCGAACTCCAGCCTTCCAGGGGTCGGCGCTAGAAGAAGCCCGGAGAGGTCCCGGAGGGTCATGCGCCGCCGGTCACTTGCACGCGTGGCCATGCTGAACCTCGACGACGGCCGTGGCACCCAGTCTCATGAGCCCCTGGGGCGGCTCCTCCAGGCGAACGCGAACCGGAAACCGCTGCGCGACCTTGACCCAGTTGAGGGAGCGCTCGACGTAGGGGAGCGAGCGCGGAAGGTTGATGCGGCCCGTGTCGAGCACGCCGGAGCCGATGCCCTGCACGACACCCTTGAGGGCCTGCGTGCGATCGATCATCGAGAACACGGTGGCGCAGTCGCCTTCGGCGATGGCGTGAAGATCGGTCTCGCGGAAGTTCGCCACGGCGAACCATTCGTCGGTGTTGATCAGCGTGAACAGCGTCTGCGATGGCAGGACCATCTCGCCGGTCGACACGCTAAGGCCCACGACGCGCCCGCTGTGGGGCGCACGCACCGTCGTGTCCTCGAGCGCTCGCCGGGCGATGGCGAGGGCCGCCTCGCGTGCGCGCACGGTGGCTTCGGCGCCTTCTTCGGTGCCCACCGCCCTCGCGGCTGCGGCTTGCTGCTCCTGTGCCTGCCGGAGCGAGGTTGCCGCGTCACGTTGTGCCGTCTGTGCCTGGTCGAGTTGCTGCACCGGCACATAGCCCTTGGCAGCCAGCGGCTGAAGCCGTTCGACCGTGCGATTGGCATGTTCGAGATTGGTGGCGGCGCGTCGCGTCTGGTCGCCGGCGACGACCGCCGTCGAACGCTGAGTCGACAGCAAGCGCCGCTGTGCGTCGAGCGTGGCCTTCGCGAGATCGAGGTCCGCCTGCGCCTGCGCCACCGCGAGCAGGTGGGGCGCCGGATCGATCTGGAAGAGCAGATCGCCCTTGGCCACGCTGACGTTCTCGGCGACCGGAATGTCGATGATCCGTCCGCCGACGGCCGCGGCCACGTGGACCACGTCGGCATCGATGGTCGCGTCGTCGCTCGCAGGCAGTTCGGAATGGCGGCGCAGCGCATGGATGACGACGCCGATGGCAACGGCGATGATCGCCAGCGATACGAGTTTGCCCCAGGGGGGAGCGCGGTGTGTTCCTGCGGCCTTCATGCGGGCTATGCGAACCGGGAGAGCCAGACGAGCAACGCGACGCAGACCCCAATCGACACGCAGACGAAGAGCTGGAACGGAAGTGCGTTGGACAGCCCGGTGGCGACGAACACCACGCGCGCGCCGATCGAAGCGAGTATTCCGACGAATGCGCACAGCATCCAGGCGGGAAAGTAGGCTCCGAACAATGCGAACGACGGGGCACCCCGTTGGGTGCATCCGGTCAGCGCATAGGAGATCAGCGGTAGCAGGAGCGCATGTGCGTGGCCGGAGCGCTCGGGACGGCAAGCAGGGATCTTGTCAATGGACCCTTGGGGGATTGACGCAAGGGCCGTCGGGGCGGCGTGTGTATTCCTGGTCTTTCGGATCCTCATTCGCATGGACGCTCGCTCCTCGGAGCCACCATGCTACGTCATGGCGGTGACAGCGACGCCTGAACTTCATGGAATCGGTATCGAAGCCGTGATCAACACGAGCAGATTGATCACCACAGAGAAGGCCGCGAAATCCATGACCGACGCCCGCGCCGGCATCCTCAGGGCATGCCAGGGAAACACCTTCCGGATCCGGGTGTTCCCGCCCTCCTTGGCCGCGTAGTGCGCCGGGAGCTTGTGCGAGCAACACTTGCAGGAACGCGCCGTCCCCATGTTGATGGTGTTGCACGCATAGCAGATCTCGACGGAGGCGCCTCCCATTTGCAGCCTGGCCAGATCGATCAGACTTCCAAATGCCACTGACGTCGACGTCCCCGTGGCTTCCGAAGAGGAGATGGTGACGGTGCTCATGGCGACTCTCCCCGGCGATCCGATGCGCCGTCCGTCGACGGCCATACGGCGCGACAAGGCCGTTGCACCTTGGCACGGCCAAAGCAGTGCTTCATTCGCTGTTCGGCCACTGCAAGTCGCGCAAAAAGCTTAAGGTCGCATTCCGAAGGCCCGGGGCCGGTGCCTTCGACGTCCTGCCGAAACGCATGGACGATGCGCTCCTGGACTGCCTCTCTCTCTCTCGCCGCGGCGATCCACGCCTTTCGCGCGCTCATCGCGTGCAGGGGCAGCGATCTTCGCGAAGGCCCGTGGCGGTATCGGGGGTCGATGCCCGAGCGCCTGGCTCCCTGGCTCGGCTTTTTGCGGTTAAAACGATTTGGCATGAGGCTCTCCGCAGACAGGTAGACGCATCTGAAGCTGAATGTGAAAAGTTCACATCCATAGTGCTCTTGTCCTATAGTGAACGCCAGCGATTTGTAAGACAGAAGCGCTTGTCTTCGTCCACTTGGTAACCGGCTGTCAACGTCGCGAGATCGCGATCAAGGTTCATGGCTAAGAAACACACGGGTCCCAAGAGCGTCAGGCATGGCCGGGAACCTCGCGTGCCGCACCAGCAAATGGCGCAGGCGCGAGAAGGACAGCTCGCGTGGGTGCTCGGCGCTTGCGCGCGCGTCCTGCGGCCACTCGTGAGGCTCGCCCTGGCCTTCGGCCTCAAGCACGCGCAGCTCGACGAACTGCTGCGCGACATCCTGCTCGATGAGGCGCGTCGCGCGTGGCTCGGGAAGGGCACCGAGCCCAACCTCAGTCAGTTGTCGGTGACGACGGGACTGAACCGCAAGGCCGTGACCAGCAGGATGCGTGAAGCCACGGCCTCATTGCCGCAAACCGAGATGTCGGCCGAGGCCAGGACCTTGACGCTGTGGCTGCAGATGATCGCGGACGATCCGGCTCACCAGTCCCTGCCGATCGTGTCTGGCGATGGGCCCGCCCCGTCGTTCGAGTCTGTTGCGCGGCGCGCGAGTCGCGGGAACGTGCACCATCGCGTCATTCTTGATGAACTGGTTCGCCTGAACATGGCGATCGAACGCGATGGCATGACCGAGCTCGCCGTGGCGGGCTTCGTGCCGGCCAGCGACCTGAAGGGAATGCTCTCCTTCCTGGGCGACAACGCGCGGGACCATCTGCTGGCGGGCGTCTCGAACACGGTCGGCACCAAGCCGCCGTTGCTCGAGCGGTCGGTATTCGCGAGCGGCATCTCGCTCGAGGCGTGCGAGCGCATCCACCGGCTCGCACGCGAGCGTTGGGGTGACCTTCACCATGAACTGGCAGGTGAAATGAGGCGTGCCTACGAGGCGGCGGACAAGCGAGATTCGGGGCGCATCCGGGTTGGCATCTACACGTACTACGAAGATGATGCCAAGGCCGAAGTGATCGCCCCGCCGCCCGCCCCTCGAAATCCCTCGGAGAGCAAGCAATGACGAACATCCCGCTGCGCATTGGCCTCCTGTCGCTGATGGTGGTCCTCCTGCTTTCGTGCGGTGGAGGAGGAGGTGGCGGTGCCGCCTTTGTGGGTGCATCGGCGCTGGGTGCTGGCGGATCGGCGCCCGCCGGCGACGCGAGCCCGACCGGGGCTGCCAACGGCATTGGCGGCATCGCCGCGGACGACGGAAGTTCGGCCACGGCATCGGGTGGCGACGACGGCTCCGGCGTCGGTTCAGGCGGCACCGGCGTCAGCACGGCCGATGCGACCGGCGTCGGCTCGGTGGACGGCGCCGGCAGCATCATCGTCAACGGCCTGCGCTACGACACGAAGACCGCCATCGGCAACGTCCAGGATGCTCCCAGCGGGCTCCAGCTGGGCATGAGCGTAAAGGTCATCGGCCCGGTCAACGCGGACTTCACCCAAGGCACCGCCCGCTCGGTCGAATCCGCCGCCGACCTGCGCGGCCCGTTGACTTCGGTCGACCTGGTGCAAGGCAGCTTCGTCATCCTCGGGACGACGGTGACGACCGACGAAGGCACCGTCTGGGCGGACGCGGCCGGCCTCGCAGCAATTCCGGCCGGACGCACCTTGCAGGTCTGGGGCTTGCCGGCCGCGCCCGGGGTGCTGCGCGCCACACGCGTGGAGCAACGAGATCCGTCCGCGCCCATTCTCACGGGCACTGTGCAGAACCTGGACGCCGTGCAGCGCACCTTCACGCTCGGCGGGCTCGTGGTCGACTACAGCCGTGCGGTCCTGAGCGGGAGCCCGGACGGCCGGCCGCTCGCGAACGGAACCATCGTGCGCGTTCGCGCGGACGCCGTGTCGGGTGGTCTTGCCGCGACGCTCGTGCAGTGGTGGTATCCGTTGCCGTCGACCGACGCCGCGACATGCCAGTTCGCGGGCATCGTGACGGACTTCGCCGGATTGAGTTCGCTGCGTGTGCTCGGCTTCCCCGTCGATGCGAGCGTCGCGAAGATCACCGGCGGTCCGGCGGCCTCGATCGGTAACGGCGTGAAGGTGGAGGTCGGAGGTGTCGTGTCCGGCGGCGTGCTCAGGGCGACCCAGCTCAAGATCCGGCATGTGCCGGGCACTGGCGGACCGGCGTCCTTCGACCTGATCGGCACCGTCGGCGCGTTCAGGTCGCCTTCGGACTTCCGCGTGAAGGGCCAGCCCGTGAACGCCGCTGGTCCGGACGTCCTGTTCGTCAACGGCACAGCGGCGAATCTGGGGAATGGCGTGAAGGTGAGCATCCACGGAACGCAGGTCGTCAGCGGAGTGCTGACGGCAGCGACGGTGACCTTCGAGTGATCCCTTGAACCGCGGTCAGTCCAGGAAGCGGACCCGGCCCGATTCGAGCTCGTAGACCGCGCCGATCAGCTTCATCCGGCCTTCCGTCCGGCGCGCCTGGACTTCCGGCGTATCGAAAAGCGCGCGGACCGTACGGCGCACGTTGGCCTCCACAGCCGCGTGGAGCAAGGCCTCGTGGGGCTGCGACGCATCCAGATCGTCGAGGGCCGGCACGATGTTGCCCAGCAGGATCTCGATCCGGCTCTTCTGGACGGCGCCATGAAACTTCGACGCGATCGCGGCGTCCACCGCGCCGCATCCCTCGTGGCCCATGACGACGAAAAGCGGCGTCATCAGTTGCGATCCCGCGTATTGCAGCGTGCCGAGGATCTCGGGACCGAGCACGTTACCCGCCACGCGAATGACGAAGAGTTCACCGAACGAGGCATCGAACACGAGCTCGGGCGGCACACGACTGTCGCTGCATCCCAGGATCGTGGTGTGGGGATGCTGGCCTTTCGCGAGTTCCGCGAGGACTTCCTTTTGCATGGTCGGGAACCGCGCGCGGCCATTGACGAAACGCTCATTGCCCTCCTTGAGGCGCTCGAGCGCCTCGATCGCGGTAAACGGGCGTGAACGACTGGCTGTCATGGTGCGGGCTCCCGAAGTTGCTTCCGAGATGCTACGCAATGCCGCGTCGGCCAGGTAGGTCGTCAACTCGGATTCATCGTTCCGGCGGTGATTCATGATCGACTTCGACCTGCGCCACGCCGTCCGGTCGCGAGATGCCAGCTTGCCTGGCGGAATCCGCCGGTCGCGCGTGTGGGGCAGTAGCAAGCATGGAATTAGGGTTTACCCTATAATTGAAGCTCCTTGAACAGGAGCCTTCCATGACCGCCTTGACCTCACTGGCCCTTCTCGTACTCGTTGTCGCCAATGGCGCCATGTACATGGGTGCCATGGAAGAACTCGTCGGCAACACCGCCTCGGGGCTTTCGCGCCGCTGAGCCGGCCACCTGTTCACCCAGTTGTCTCCTCCATCCCCGGATGGATTTGGCCGCGTGCAGCAATGCTCGCGGCCTTTTTCTTTGGTCGGCGCGTGCACCGCGTGAAGTGTGCCGCCATCCCCACGGGCCGCTCGTCGTCCGCGGGCGGGTCGCTATGCTCGGCCGCATGACTTCCAACACGCTGCCCGGGCCGTCGCGACACCTCCCGGACTCGCGCTATGCCGCACTGCGCCTGGTCGTGACGATCCTGCTCATGACGGTGGGCAGCAGTGGCATGTACGTGGTGTCGGTGGTCCTGCCGGCGGTGCAGGCCGACTTCGGCATTGCCCGCGCCGATGCCTCCTTGCCCTACACCCTGCTGATGATCGGTTTCGGCGCCGGCGGCGTGCTGATGGGGCGGCTGGCCGATCGCTTCGGTGTCATGTGGCCACTGCTGCTCGGTGCGCTGAGCCTCGGCCTGGGCTACATCGCGTGCAGCCTGGCGAACGGCATCGTCGCCTTCACGGCTGCGCAGGCGGTGCTGGTCGGGTTGTTCGGCAGCGCCGCGGCCTTCGCGCCACTGGTGGCTGATACCTCGCTGTGGTTCGTGCGACGCCGCGGCATCGCGGTCGCGCTATGCGCCAGCGGCAACTACGTGGCCGGCGCCGTGTGGCCGCCCATCGTGCAGCACTTCGTCGAGACGGTCGGCTGGCGTCAGACCTATTTCGGCATGGGCGTTTTCTGCGGTGTGACGATGGCGCTGCTGGCGCTTTTCATGCGCCCGCGGCCGCCTGCACTCTCCGCCGCGCAGGCCCTGGCGGCCAGCAACGCGACGGGCGCACTGCCGATGGCCGCTCTCCGGCCCTTCGGCCTCAGCCTGGGCGTGGCCCAGGGCCTGCTGTGCGTGGCGGGGACGGCCTGTTGCGTCGCCATGGCCATGCCGCAGGTGCACATCGTGGCCTACTGCGGCGACCTCGGCTACGGCGCCGCGCGCGGTGCGCAGATGCTGTCCATCATGCTGGGCTTCGGCATCGTCAGCCGGCTGGTCTCCGGTGTCATCTGCGACCGCATCGGCGGGCTGCGTACGCTGCTGCTGGGGTCGGCGTTGCAGGGCCTGGCGCTGCTGCTGTTCCTGCCTTTCGACGGGCTGGTTTCGCTGTACGTGGTGTCGGCGCTTTTCGGGCTGTTCCAGGGCGGCATCGTGCCGTCCTACGCCATCATCGTGCGCGAGCATTTCCCGCCGGCCGAAGCCGGTGCGCGCGTCGGCACGGTGCTGATGTGCACGTTGTTCGGCATGGCGCTCGGCGGCTGGATGTCGGGCAAGGTCTTCGACCTCACGGGGAGCTACCACGCGGCCTTCGTCAACGGCATCGCCTGGAACCTGCTGAACCTGGCGATTGCCGCGACACTGCTGTTTCGCACGGTGCGGCGACGCCGGCTGGCCCTTCAGGTCTGATCGTCCCTCGGTCCGGAGGCTATCGGGCGATGTTGTCCGACGTGCCACCGGTCGCGCTGGGCGCGATGATGCGTGCCTGTGATCGCGTATTCGTTCGCGATGATCGGCATCATGGCGATATGGTGGAACAGATGCTCATCCAACCCGAAGCAGTCGCGACTCTCAGGCGCCGTATCGCCCGGGAAGGCTGGGCCATGGCGGGTGTCGGCACGAGGAATGCAGCCGCGACCTACGTGTACACGGTCGGACTTCAGAAGAGTTTCGCGCACCCGGACCTGATCATGTTCGGCATCGCGCCGGAGCGGGCAAGGAGCGTCCTCGACGTCATCGCGCAGCGCGTGAAGTCAGGCGAACCGGCCCACGAAGGCGTCATGATTCTCGGCGCGGCGCAACTTCCCTTGATGCCCCGCACGGCCGATTCCGTGCGCATCGAACTGCTGGTCCCGCCGCAACTCGCGCGCGGACGTTTCGACTACGTTCAGATCGTCTGGCCCGATGCCAAGGAGCGGTTCCCGTGGGAGGCCGGCTTCGACAGGCGAAGGCTTCGGTCGCAGTCGTTTCTCTTCGATATCGGCGAATCCGAAGCCTGAACCCGGTCCAGGCCCGGACGAACTCTCTCAGTCCTTGATGTAGGAACGCAGTGAAGATTTCAGTAGCTCCCTAGCGTAGCCGTTCCAGGCAGATGCTACCTTTCAGTGGTTTGGCGCAGGCAAGATTTCAGTTTCCTACGACTACCCCACTCGGGCTCCGTCTAACCTCTAGCGAGGGTCGGGTCAACGGGAGCGCGCCGTTTGAGGCCGGTTCGATGTCCGCTTCAGACTATCTGCTGTTCTTCAAATTTGGCTGATTACTTTGGAACTTGACCTCGCCTTCATCGTTCTATGAGTTCAGCATGGGTGGCAACGGACGAACAGCGCGACATCGTGCGAGAGGGCAGCTTCCACAAGCCGCGAATCGGAGCTTTGGGCCCAACACAGACAGTCTTTCGAAGGGGGCCCTGAACGACCGCTACGACCAAAAGGAGCCGTTCGCGCGATGGTCGAATCCTCCTTGCCGCTGAACAGGTTGCCGGCGATCGTCTTGAAGCTGCTCTTCCATTCGTCGTAGGGCAAAGCAATCAGGTCGGCGTTGTCGCTAAAGTAGATGAATTCGCGGCGCGGCGCGGCGCGGCGCTTCGGTGACCTTGCCCTCGAAGAACGCTTGAAGTTGTAGCCGTCGAGATGGTTCATGAAGGTCTTCGCGCCCTTTAGCACTGCCGCCGACTTCAGGTCAGGCGATAGCAGCACACCGCATTCCTGCCTAGGACGCTCTCGACATCGGCTGAGGCAAGATCGAAGCCGGCCAAAAGCGAAAGTGACGCCGCGTGCCAACGCCCATAGCCGCCGGCTAGATTCACGACTGGCCAATCGCTGCCCCACATGAGGCGATCGCTGCCGAATCGACGCAGAAGGTGCGCAATCCAGGGTCGCAAGGTATCCGCGTTCCACCCCTCGGCGGCCTCGGTGACTAAACCGGATAACTTGCAGAAGATCTGTGAGCACTCGGCGAGGCGTGCGATCCCATCGGCCCAAGGTTCGAACCGCCTCCGTGAGATCTCGGGCTTGGCGCCGTGATCAAGCGCCATGCGCAGGTCAGGATAGCGTCGAGCCAGTGTGATCGTGGCGTCGAGTTGATGCGGCTTGATCAGTAGATCCAGCACGAGGCCCGCATCAGCCATCGAGTTCAGGGCGGGCTCCAGCGCCCTGTTGAGGATCCACTCCTGGTCAGGGAGATCCTGGAGCATCGGGCGTAGCCCCTTTAGAAGCGGTTCTCGCGCGAGTTCGCGGATGCGCTCAGTAGCATCCGGGGCGGCGAAGTCGGTCCAGCCAACCACCCCACGCACGCGGCTGTGAGGGGCTGAAGCCAGCGCAAGGAGTCGATGGGTCTCGGCTTCAGTAGGAGCTGCCTGGACCAGGACGCTGCCATCGATTCCCGCAGCGTCGAGGAGCGGGTTCAGGTCGGATGGACCGAAGTCGCGATAGATTGGACGCAACTCCGGCGTGTCTTGGAGCCAGCCGTAGTCGTTGTGCGCAAGCGACCAGAAGTGCTGGTGTGCGTCAATTCGCACGACATGAGCTTCGTTCGCAGTAGTCTGTGAAGGGATCATTGCGGCTTCAGATCGAGGAGCCCCTCATCGACAAGCCCTTGCCAGAGCGCGGGCGGTATCGGCGCGGCTGCATGCGCGACTGCCTGCGCAATCTCAGCCGGACTACGAGCTCCCACGACCACAGTTGCCGCGGCTGGACATGCCATCGCGAACTGCAGCGCGGCAGCAGGCAGTGTTACTGAGAACGTGGCGCAGACTTCGCTGATGCGTTCCACGCGACGGAGCAATGACTCCGAGGCTGGCCGATAGTCGAAACGAGCTCCCGCAGCGGGGCCACCGGCCAGGATGCCGGAATTGAATACACCGGCCAAGATCAGACGCACGTTCTTCGACAAACAAAGCGGTACCAGTTCGTGCGCGCTGGAGGTGTCCAAGAGCGAGTAGCGGCCCGCAAGCATCATGCAGTCGAAGTCGCCGACGTGGATGGCATCGCGACATGCCTCCCATTCGTTAACGCCAAGACCAATCGCACGCAGAACTCCCTCACCACGTAGTCGTTCCAACGCCCGGTAGGCGCCGTCCATGGCCTCGCGGAATCGCACCGGCTGGTCGCCGCCGTGTGTGTGGCGGTCGATGTCGTGGATGTAGGCGATGTCGATTCGATCAAGACCCAGGCGCTGCATGCTTTGCTCCAGCGAGCGCAGAGTCCCTTCGAAGCTGTAGTCGAAACGCGGAGAATTGGGCAGCCCTTGGACATAGCCGTCGCGTTCTCGCGGCGCTGCGGGGTCGGCCTGCAGCAGCCGCCCGACCTTGGTCGACAGCACAAAGTCATCCCGTGCGTGCTGCTGGAGGAACCGGCCAATTCGCTGTTCGCTCAAGCCATGGCCATAAAGCGGCGCAGTATCGAAATAGCGCACGCCGAGCCTCCAGGCCTCTGAGAGGGTTGCTTCGGACTGCGCTTCATCGAGCGGCGCGTAGAGGTTGCCAATGGGAGCACCACCGAGCCCAAACCAGAATCCCGCCTGCAGCTTGTCGAGCACCGGCCGGCTCACGGTGTGGGCACCTTGGGACGGACCACCCCTTTGCGCAGGAGCACGTTGCCATAGAGGCGCGTTTCGCCCGTCTGCACGATCGCATAGGCGGCGCGCGTCCGTTCGTAGAAGGCTTGCCGCTGCAACGCCGCAGCGCCCACGGTGCGGCCTTCAGCACGGCGCACCGCGCCGAGGAAGTCGTGCACGATCTCGGGCACCCTGTCCGGTTCATCTACAACTGCCATCGTGGTCAGCGGTGCTTCGACGAAATCATCCAGGGGTAGCAGGGTAAGAACAGCCTGAAGCACGGGCAGTGCCGCAGAGGCGTCCATGCGCACCAACCGGCGCGCGCAGCTGGCAGCCGGGAAATTGGCGTCGACGATAGCGATTTCGTCGCCATGTCCCATCGACGCCAGCGCATGCAGAAGCTCAGGGCCGAGCAGAGGGTCGAGCATCTTCAGCATGGTGCGGATCGCTCCTGGTCACGGTTGCCTTCGGAATACCCAGTGTATGCGCCCGGAGGCAACCAAGCACCATCAGTGCTGCCTCTCTCCAGCCCGCGATGAAAGATCAGATCAGGCTTCGAATGCTGCCGCCGTCGACGCCCCAGACCGACGAGGTCACGTACGACGCGAGATCAGACGCCAAGAATACGATGACGTTGGCCACTTCTTCCGGCGTGCCCAGACGCCTGAGTGGGAGCTGGCGAAGCGACAACTCGTGCTCCACTGCCTCTTTGGGAGGCATCTTGTGGAACTCTGCCATCGTGTCCGCGAAACCACCTTTTTCGGTCCAGAAGGGGGTCCAGATCGGGCCTGGTGCGACGGCGTTGACACGGATGTTGTTGGTCGCCTCGGAACGGGCAAGGCCCTTCGTCAAGGCCAGAACAGCCGCCTTCGACGCCGAATAGTCGATCGGTACTGGCTCGGGTTGGCGGGCCAGGTCCGACGCGTTGTTGATGACTACACCACCGCCCTGCGCACGCATGATCGGCAAGATCTTGCGGCATGCCCGTACATAGCTCATGAAGTTCAGCTGCAGCGTCAGATCCCACTCCGCGTCGCTCAGCTGGTCGAAGGTGCGGATCTTCCCCGCCCCGACGTTGTTGAGCAGGACATCGATCCGTCCCCCGTATCCCTGCACGATGCTGCTGATGCCACCGGCCACACCGGGCTCGGTGGAAAGGTCCGCAACTGCGTACTCGGCTCGAACGCCCAGCTCCATTGCCTCAGACGCCAGCGTCGAGAGACTGGCACCGTCGAGGTCGATCAAACCCAAATCGGCGCCTTCTCGGGCAAACGCCAATGCAGTGGCGCGGCCGATGCCTTTGGCAGCACCAGTGATGAGCACCACCTTCTTCTTCAGTCCAGTGTCCATGATCGTCCTAAGGTTGGGTTCTTAGGTGGCGCGACGGCTGATTGGGCTCGTTCAGTCGTTTTGGAACTGGGCCATCGTGGTCTCGAAGGCCTTGCGCGCCATTTCCTCGAGGGGCAGCTTGCGATACACCTGGGACAGGATCTCGACGCCGTAGTAGTCGTCGTAGCCGACGGCTTGGACTTCCTCGATGAATTCTTTCGGCTTGAAGCACCCTTCACCGCACAGCAGGCGGTGGTAGATGGTGTCTTCCCACAGCGACCCCTGGACCTCTTCAAGCGCGTCGTCGAGCTCAACAGCCTTAAGGAACTGCAGCGGAATCTTTGCGATTTCGCTGTAGGGCATCTTGCCGCGCTGGATGTGCCAGTTGTCGACCAGAATGCCGCCGTTGGGCTGATTCGCGCCTTGGATGATCGCGAGGGCGGTATCGATCGTGGCCACGTTGCTGAACGGCATGATCTCCATCACGATGGTCACGTCGTATTTTGCGGCGTCTTGGCACAGGCCCGCGAAGGCTTCGCGCATGACCGGGATGTTGGCCGGGGTGTAGTCGTGCAGGCCAGGGGCGATCTTGATTTTGCGCGCGCCGATCGCTTGCGCAGTCTCTAGCATCTCGACGCGCTGCAGGTCGGACGCCTTGCGCTTTTCGCCGTCCAGGTACCAGTCGACCAAAAACTCAATCTCCCGATGTTTGATGCCGTTGTCGTCGAGAATCTGCTTGGCCGTCTTCAGGCCGATCTTCTCTGCCTGAACCATCAGGTCAGCATGCGAGAAGCCGAGGCCCTTCCAGCCTGCCTTGGCCGAGACCTCGGCTCGCTGTTGCAGCGAAAAAGGACTGATCTCGGTCGGGCCGAACGGGTAGACGTCGCCGGCGAGCGTGAAGTACGAGGCCAGCAGTTCAATGGGTTTCTTGGTCATGAAAGTTCCTGATGAATGTTGAAGGATGCGCGCAGGACGCTACGCGGCAATTGCGGGGGTAGTTGGACGTTTGCCAGTCCAGGCGTCCTCTAGAAGGTCCATCATTGGCGCGCGCTCGATGGGCCGAGGGTTCCAGTACGGGTTTTTGAGTGCAATGTCGCAGGCCCGCTCAAGCGCGGACTCGGCCATGCCGATGTCGCGCAGCGCGGTTGGCGCGCCAAGGTCAGATGCCAGATCGAAAATGCCATCCGCGGCGTCAGTCGTGCCCAGGGCCCGCGCGATCCGAGCCATGGCTTCAGGCGCTGCTGAGCTGTTGTAGGCAAGTGCATGCGCCAAGATGATCGTGTGGGTTTCGGCGTGCGGCAGGTTGAAGCTGCCGCCCAGCGTGTGGCAAAGCTTGTGATGAAGCGACATGCCGACGTGCCCGAGCACGGTACCGCACAACCACGCACCGTAGAGGCAGTCGCTGCGGGCTGTCAGGTCGGCCGAGTTGCGTACGATCCCGCGCAGGCCGTGCGCCAAGGCTCGAATGCCTTCCTCGGCCATAAGCGACATGACGGGATTGCCGTCGCGCGCATACAGGCCTTCGGCAGCGTGAGCGATCGCATTGATGCCGCTAACTACCGACATGCCCACCGGCAGGCCGATAGAGAGCGCTGGGTCATAGATGACGGTACGGGGCAAGACCCTTAGGTCTCGGCCAGTTTTCTTCTCGCCCGCTTCTGTGATGCCATAGATTGGCGTCATCTCGGAGCCGGCGTAAGTGGTCGGCACGGCGATGATGGGAAGAGAAGATTCAAGCGCAATCGCCTTTCCGAGCCCGACAGTCGAACCGCCCCCGATGGCAACTGCGCAATCCGCACCCACCTTGCGCGCATGCTCGCGTGCCTCACGCGCCGATTCGATAGGAACGTGCATCTGTGCGCCTGAATACACGCCTGCACTCAGATCACCCAGCAGCATGGACGCGGCCTCGGCTTGGTCGACTTGCTGAGGTGTGCACAGGACCAGGGCTCGGCGGGCGCCGAGTTGCGCGACCTCACTGGCCAAGCGCTGGAAGCTGCCTCGAGCGAACACCACACGTGAGGGCTGCGCGGTGAAGACAAAGTCTCGGTCAGTGGAGGTCATTGCGTTGTTCCGATGCGCGTTTGCGACTGCGGGTAGTCCACCTGGTGTCGGGCAATGCGCATGTCACCGAGCTCGTTCTTCACACGCAGGTGCTCCGGATGGGTTGCGTACGCCTCCAGCGCCTCCTGGGTTTCGAACTCCGTGTAGAGGACGACGTCGCAGGCGTAGGAGACGCCGCTCGTGTCGAGCCCGACCTCGATGCGCTGCAACCCGGGAATGCGGCCCTTGAGGCCTTCAAAGCACTCCTTCAGGAAGAGCGCCGCATTGCGCCTTTCCGCCGGCGTGTCCCCACGAACGTTCCACATCACGATGTGCTTGATGGTTTGGTCGGTCATTGCGGTGCGAAGCCTGCTCTTTGGGGCCAGAGATTGATGAAGGCGTGGATTTGGACGGACGCGTATAGGCCGGCACAGTAGAACGGCTCTTCCTTCAGCCAGGCTGTCGCCGCAGCTCGGTTGGGAAAGTCAATCGCGAGGAAGCTGCCGTGCATGTCCTTACCCTCGTCATCGACCAGTGGTCCGGCGAACGCGATGCGTTCGGCTTGGAGGCCGAGGTACGCTTTGTGTTCAGGGCGGACCTTCGCGCGCAGCTCGGCGGCGTGCGGTCGATCCAGCATGACGAAGGTGTAGATCACAGGTCCCCGTATCGTTAAAGGTGATTCGCAGAGCGATCCATCGATCGCCGTTCGAAGTGATCTTAGATTTGCTGTGGCCGAGATAAAAGACCACAATAGGGAATCTCTTTCCCGATAGACGCAAAAGTGAGAGTCCTATGGACCGATTTGCAGCCGTTGAACTTTTCGTGCAAATCGCGGAAGTAGGCAGCCTGACCAAGGCTGCCGAGAGCTTGGACCTGTCGATTTCGGCAGCAAGCCGCTATCTCTGTGCGCTAGAGGAGCACCTCGGTGGGCGCCTCGTCCAGCGAACGACGCGCAAGCTGTACCTGACGGATGCGGGGATGGAGTTCTATCGCAGGGCCAAGGGAATTTTGGCCGATCTGCGGGAGGCCGAAGCCACGGTGACGGAGGCGACGATCAAGCCCGCTGGCGTGCTGCGCGTGACAGCCTCGCTCTCGTTTTGCCTGCTTCAGATCGCGCCGTTGCTGCCAGCGTTTACGGCGAAGTATCCGGACATCACGGTCGACGTGATCGCAGCGAATCGCTACTACGACATCATCGACAACAATGTCGATCTGGCGATTCGAACCCGTCAGTTCGAATCGGACTCGAACATCACGATTCGGCGCCTTGCTTCAACTCGCAGGGTGCTAGCCGCTTCTCCTGAGTACCTGGAGAAGCACGGCGTTCCCAAAACACCGGAGGACTTGGCAGCGCACAAGATGTTGATCTACGTCCACGCGATTGATCCTCTTGAGCTGACGCTCAAGCGCGGAAACGAGACGTCGGTTGTACGCGTGAAGTCTTTCGTCGAGGCCAACGACGGTCAGATCATCGTTCGCAATGCGCTTGACGGGTTGGGCATCCTGGTCCAGCCCAAGTACATCGTCTATGACGACATTGCTCGAGGAGCGCTGATTCCGATTCTGGACGACTGGGATCTGCCGCGACTGAACATCAACTTCGCTTTTCAAACACGTGCGCATCTACCTGCGAAGGTGCGCCTGTTCATGGAGGCCATGGTCGAGCGATTTGAGACGCAGCAGTACGAGCGCCTCTGGACGTCGTGACGCTAGCCGCTCGGTCAGGTGCTCCTGGACGGCCAGGCGCTCCCGACGCCTGATCAGCTGCGTTCAGGCAGCTTGTTCGTGGCGGCTGGCCGCGGCGTAGAGGTCGTCGGCGAACCTTGGATCATTGCGCGAAAACCTACTTGCGAATTCGCGCAAGGCGTCTGCTTGCTCGGTCTTGGTTGGTTGTCGTGCGCTAAGCGCCGAACCGTTGCCGCTCATCAGCGCGAGGCCGCTGCGAAACAGTCGTCCGAGCCAGGATGAGAAGAGTGCCAGAGTCGGTTGAGCGACGTTCGAATGGGCCATGTGGACCCCAAGAGTGAGAGTGGCTCACGGCCACGATGCTTCCATTTTATCTAGGGTTAACCCGTATGTATAGGGTTTACCCCAATAGCAGAGTTGCATTGCAAAGAAACACAGGCGCAGCTCGCTACCGAGCCTCGCTCGCCACAGTTCCCCAGTGAAAAAGGGGATGCTTTCTCCCGGCATTGAGCAACAAACCGAAGAAACCGGCGAGATTCTTTCATCGATCGGGAAACTGATTCCCTTGGATAGCTCTTCTATCCAGCCGTGCACAGACCTAAAGTCCATTCCACATTGATACGGCGAACAGCCGCCAACGATGGCAAATGGAGACATGATGAGCACAGGCGATCAAAAACCGAAGCTTCCGTATTTCGAGGAAGACTCGTCCGCGGAAGTTGTAAATGCCCGCATGGGCGTGGGGATTGACCCGCGTCTCGAGCAAATGATGACCGTGGTAGTCAAGCACCTGCACGCGGCCGTAAAAGAGATTGAGCCGACCCATGACGAATGGCTCGCAGCCATCAAGTTCCTGACGGACACCGGCCACATGTGCAACGAATGGCGTCAGGAGTTCATCCTGCTGTCGGACGTGCTGGGTGTGTCGATGTTGGTCGACTCGATCAACAACCGACGCCCCACCGGCGCAACCCCGAACACCATCCTTGGGCCGTTCTACGTGTCCGGGGCGCCTCGTTACCAGAACGGGGCGAACATCTGCCTCGACGGTAAGGGCGAGCCGATGGTGGCTCGTGGCCAAGTCGTAGACATCGACGGCAAGCCGGTGCAGGGCGCGCAGATTGAGGTCTGGCAGACCAATGATGAAGGTTTCTACGACGTCCAGCAGAAGGGCGTTCAGCCGGATTGGAACTTGCGGGGTGTGTTTGCTTCGGCAGACGACGGCAGCTACTGGTTCCGCTCCGTCAAACCACGCAACTATCCGATCCCCAATGATGGTCCCGTCGGCAAGTTGCTCGATCGGTTGGGACGCCATCCCAACCGTGCCGCGCACATGCACTTCATTGTGACCGCTCCGGGCTACGAGCCGGTCATCACCCACATCTTCACGCCGGATTGCGAGTACCTCACAGAGGACGCTGTCTTCGGAGTGAAGCACGACTTGATCGCTGACTTCCGGAAGCTCGACGACCCTGCGCAGGCAAAGGAACTGGGGTTCAGCGCTCCGTTCTGGGCTGTCGAGTGGAACTTCACGCTGGCTCCGCGGCAGAGCAGCCAGGGTTCCACCGATTGGATCAATCGAGTGGTAGTCAACTGACCTTGCCCAGAAGGGCATAACCAGCCAAAGGCGCAGGCCGCGGCTCAATAACGGAGACATAGATGCTACGAGTAGCAGTGCTTGGCGCTGGGCGGATCGGCAAAATCCATGCAGCCAACATCGCGGCAGATCGCCGCACGAAATTGGTGGTGGTGGCCGATCCCCACAAGGCTTCGGTAGAACCCCTCGCCGAACAACTTGGCTGCGAAGCTTCGCTTGATTGCGCCGCCGCCATCGACCGCGAGGATGTGGATGCCGTGCTCATCGGCACCCCAACCGACACCCACATCGACTTGATGCTGCGCGCGGTGAAGCTCGGCAAGCCGGTCCTGTGTGAAAAACCCATCGACCTTGACATCGAAAGAGCACGCGCGGCGGTCGAGACGGTGGAAGGCCTCAATGGTCGCGTCATGCTTGCGTTCAACCGCCGTTTCGATCCCGATGCCCTACGTCTGCGCAAGGCGATCGAAGAGGGCGAGGTTGGTGACGTCCGCCAAGTGATCATTACCAGTCGCGACCCTGGCCTGCCGCCTCGGGAGTATTTGCGTCATTCTGGCGGGTATTTTCGCGATAGCACCATCCACGATTTCGACACGGCGCGCTGGATGCTTGGAGAAGATCCGACCGAGATCATGGCTATCGGCAGCCGCCTGGTCGATCCGACCTTGGACGATGTACCGGACTTCGACAGCGTCATGGTGATCATGCGCACCGCCTCGGGCAAGCAGTGCCATATCAATCAATGCAGGGAGGCCTCCTACGGCTTCGACCAGCGCCTGGAGGTGTTCGGTTCCAAGGGCATGCTGCTCAACGAGAACCATCGCCCGTCATCGCTGCGCCGCTGGACCAGCACCATGACGGAAGCGCGCGACCCTCTGCTGAATTTCTTCCTGGAGCGTCACGCCGACTCCTACAAGATCGAGCTGGATAGTTTCCTCACTGCGCTCGAAACCGATGGCCCGATTCCCGCTACTTTGCGCGATGGCATCCGCGCCTTGCGCATCGCCGATTGCGCGCTGGAGTCTGCAACCACTGGCCGCATGGTCCGGATCTGATGTGTCGTAAAGGCAAGTCCAACTAAGGAGAGACGATGAATACAGCAAGTTCTGTCATCTCGATCAAGGGTGTTTCGAAAGCGTTCTCCGGCGTGCGAGCGCTGGACAACGTCCAGATTGAGCTCTTTCCTGGCGAGGTTCACGCGCTCATGGGCGAGAACGGAGCAGGCAAATCAACGCTCATGAAGATCCTGGCAGGGGTCTACCAGAAAGACTCCGGCGAGATCCTGCTCGACGGCAGCCCAGTCGACATCGACAGTCCGCATTCGGCGCAGGCGCATGGCATCAGCATCATTCATCAGGAGCTCAACCTGATGAACCACTTGAGCGCGGCCCAGAACATCTTCATCGGGCGCGAGCCTAAACGCCTGGGCATGTTCGTCGATGAGGACGCATTGAACCGCCAGGCCACCGAGATCTTCGAGCGTATGCACCTGAAGCTCGATCCAAGGACGCCTGTGGGCGAACTGACGGTTGCGAAGCAGCAGATGGTCGAGATTGCCAAGGCGCTGTCGTTCGACTCGCGGGTGTTGATCATGGACGAGCCTACGGCGGCGCTCAACAACGCGGAAGTTGGCGACCTATTCACGATCATCCGCAAGCTCAAGGCAAACGGTGTCGCCTTGGTCTACATCTCGCACAAGATGGACGAGTTGCAGCAGATCTCCGATCGTGTCACCGTGATGCGGGACGGACAGTATGTCGCCACGGTACCCATGGCCACGACAAGCACCGACCGCATCATCAACATGATGGTGGGGCGAGACATCGGCGACGTGGCGAATCACTCGCCCGATACGTCAGGCAACCCGGTTGTACTGGAGGTCCGCAATCTCAATCGCGGAAAAGCCATACGCAATGTCAGCTTCACCTTGCGTAAGGGTGAGATTCTCGGCTTCGCCGGGTTGATGGGTGCAGGTCGCACCGAGGTGGCCAGGGCGGTGTTCGGCGCCGATCGGATCGGTTCCGGCGAGATCCATGTTCACGGCAAGCAGGCAAACATTCGCTCGCCCGAGGACGCCGTCGCCCAAGGCGTCGGCTATCTCTCGGAGGATCGCAAGCACTTCGGCCTTGCCACTGGGTTGGATGTCGAAACGAACATCGTGATGTCGAGCCTGAAGCGCTTCTTGAAGTTCGGCACTGTCGTGGATGACAAGCGCACGCGTGCAGTCGCACAAGACTACGTCAAGCAACTAAAAATCAAGACTTCCTCGGTGGAGAAGCAGGTCAAGCTGCTGTCCGGCGGCAATCAACAGAAGATCGTTATCGCCAAGTGGCTCCTGCGCGATTGCGACATCCTGTTCTTCGATGAGCCCACCCGCGGCATTGACATCGGCGCGAAGAGCGAGATCTACAAGTTGCTCGACGCTCTGGCTGAACAGGGAAAGGCGATTGTGATGATCTCTTCCGAGCTTCCGGAAGTGATCCGGATGAGCCATCGAATCCTGGTGATGTGCGAAGGCCGAATCACCGGCGAGATTCCGGGCCGAAAGGCAACCCAGGAAAACATCATGCAGCTCGCGACCCAGCGAGACACCGAGACAGTGGCCTGAGCAAGGCCTACAACCAAGGACATCATCGTGGACACCCATTCCTCCCCAGGCGCCAGCGCTCCCGTCGGCACATCTGAAAGCTTCGGCGCCAAGCTGAAGAGCAAGATCTTCAACCCTGCAACGCGCCAAAAGCTGCTGGCGTTCGGAAGCCTGATCGCGCTCATGGCGTTCTTCAGTTTCGCGTCGCCCAACTTCATGCAGGGCGACAACATGGTTGCGATCCTTCAGGCTACTGCCGTCAATGGCGTGCTGGCGATCGCAGTCACCTTTGTCATCATCACTTCGGGCATTGACCTGTCCGTCGGCACGCTGATGACGTTCTGCTCAGTGATGGCGGGCGTGTTCCTCACATACTGGGGACTCCCGCTCATGGTCGGCGTGATTGCGGCCATCTTTTTCGGAGCACTCTGCGGCCTGGTGTCGGGGGTGCTGATCGCCAAGCTGAAGATCCCGCCATTCATCGCCACCCTCGGCATGATGATGCTGCTCAAGGGCTTGGCACTCGTGATTGCCGGTACGAAGCCGATCTACTTCAACGACACGCCTAATTTCACCAGCATCGCGCAGGACTCGTTGATTGGTGATTTGATCCCAGCGTTGCCGATCCCCAACGCAGTGCTGATCCTTCTGATCGTCGCCGTGGTGGCCAGCCTGATCTTGAACAAGACCATCCTGGGACGCTACACGTTTGCCCTTGGCAGCAACGAAGAAGCGGTGCGACTGTCCGGCGTCAATACCGACTTCTGGAAGATCATCGTCTATACCCTGAACGGCGCGATCTGCGGCATCGCAGGCCTGCTCATTGCCTCGCGTCTGAATTCTGCCCAACCCGCACTCGGCCAGGGCTATGAACTCGACGCGATCGCCGCCGTGGTCATCGGTGGGACGTCGCTCTCGGGAGGCACCGGGACGATTCTCGGAACCATCATCGGCGCTTTCATCATGAGCGTTCTGACGAACGGCCTCCGCATCATGTCTGTGGCGCAGGAATGGCAGACAGTCGTCACCGGGCTGATCATCATTCTCGCCGTCTACACGGACATCCTTCGGCGCGGCAAGGGCTGAGCCCCTCCAAGCGCCAAAGCCGCGTCCCGCACCCAACACGCCCTAGATCCCATCAGTGGAAGCAAGGCGCCCAGATTCAGTTTGAGGCAACCTCACCGTTTTCCGGACGGCTTCCGGTTCAATTTTTCCAGGAGACAATCATGTTGAAAAGACGAGTTATCGCGATCGCAATGGGCGTGGGCGCTGTATTGAGCCTTCCTACCGCTGCGCTTGCCCAGGAGATCTACATCCCGCTGCTTTCGAAAGGCTTCCAGCACCAGTTTTGGCAGGCGGTGAAACAGGGGGCGGAGCAAGCGGGGAAGGACTACAAGGTGAGGGTCACGTTCGAAGGACCTGAATCGGAATCGATGGTCGACAAGCAAATCGACATGCTTTCCGCCATCCTCGGCAAGAAGCCCAACGCCATTGGCTTCGCAGCGCTGGACAGCCAGGCCGCGCTGCCTCTGCTGAAGAAAGCACAGGCCGCGAAGATCCCGATCATTGCGTTCGACTCTGGGGTTGCAGGTGACATTCCGGTCACGACGGCCGCAACCAACAACGTCGCCGCGGCCGCGCTGGCCGCTGACAAGATGGCCGCGCTTGTGGGCAACGAAGGTGAGGTCGCAGTCGTCGGCCACGACCAGACCAGCCGCACAGGCATTGATCGCGTTGAGGGATTCGTCAACCGGATGAAGTCAACGTACCCGAAGATCAAGATCGTCAGCGTCCAGTACGGAGGCGGGGATCAGCTCAAGTCGACCGAAGTCACGAAGTCGATCCTTCAGGCCGCTCCGAATATCAAGGGCGTCTTCGGCACGAACGAAGGCGCGGCTATCGGCGTGATCAACGGCGTGCGCGAGAGCAAGAAGAAGGTTGTCGTGATCGGCTACGACTCCGGCAAGCTGCAAAAGCAGGCCATCATGGACGGCACCATGGCCGGGGCCATCACCCAGAATCCGGTTGGCATCGGCTACAAGACTGTGGAGGCTGCCGTCAAGACGCTCAAAGGCGAGCCCGTGCCGAAGATCATCGACACCGGCTTTTTCTGGTACGACAAGGCCACGATCGGTGACCCCAAGATCGCAGCGGTGCTTTACGACTGATTCAGAGGCGGGCGCGGCCAGCGACCTTCGCTGGTCGCGCTAGTTGTAGTTATGAGCGGCCTCTTGCACGTGACTCAGCAACGGATGCTCGCCGAATCGCAGTTCGATTGAAGTCAGCAACCGGTCGCAAACCGGCCGTAGAAGGAAAAAGGACGACCGGCCGCACTAGGCGCGAGCACCGGTTCGCGGCCGCGCCTGGCAACTGACCTTCGGCGTGATTGCCCGGTTGGCGAAGGACTGCTATCGGCAAGCTTGGCGAGCAGGCAGTCCCTGCCAGGCAGACCTCGCCCGGCACCCCTCACCGGACGTATACGCTGGCCTAAGCTCCTGGTCGACCCTGCTCGCCTTCTCGTCAGAACCGCCGGCGCCGCACGTCACTTTGCTCGTTGCTCCTGTCGAAGGAGCGGCGCCGAGCTTCGTGCGCCGCCAAGTTACGCTCTCTAGGTCAATTTCAATCCGATGTTCCGAATCAAATCGCGGTTCACCAGCGCTTCGTGGGCGATCGCCTCCTCGAAGGCGGCGGCGCCTTTCGGCATGAGCAGCATGCCTTGCGATTCGGCACCCGATTCCCGTGAGTACCACGGGCTCGGTTCGGTGATGACCTTCAGCTTGTCGGCCAGCGTGAACGGATAGTGGTCGCCCATGTGGGTGTCGAAGCCCATGCGGATTTTCTCGACGACCGCGCCGCGCTGCCCGACCTTCAAGTCGCGGTTGATCACCAGGCCGGTCGGCGGTCGCAGCTTGGCGATGCGTTGCGGCAACTCGTACGGAAGACCCTCGGTGTCGCCGACGGAGGCCGTGCCGGTCAGCACCGGCGTGCCGTCGCGCTTCTCCGCATGGATGCGGACGAAATGGGGCTGCGACGGATTCGGCTGCACGAAGGCCCGCACGTCCTCGCCCTCGACCACCATGTCTGGTAGTGCGCGCTGATGCATCCGGTCTCGAACCAGACCTTGCCGAACACCCGGTACAGCAGAGGATCGAACTGGCTGAAATGGGTGGGCCCTTCGATGGGGCCGGCGCGCAGTCCCAGTCCTTCGGCCATGGCGTCGTCGTGAATCGATTTGTGGCCGTCGTAGCGCTGGTCCGCGAGCATCTACCGGGGCTGGCGCAGGGGGCCGCACAAGAGGCCGGTACTGTCGTGAAGGGTTTGGTCATCGTCGGTGCCTCTGGCTGAAGGTCGGCGATTCTAGGATGCGGGACATTCACCGGAAGTCACGCGAGAGACCTGCGCTGATGACCTAAGCCAACACCGCCAGCAGGCTCGCGACGCCGATCCCCACCGCCGCCAACGCATCGCCGGCGATCAATCCCCCGCCGAACAGCGAGGCGCTGCTCATGTCCTCCGGCACATCGCGCCGCGCGGGCGCCCGGGCCGTCCACAGGCTGCCTGCAACGCCGCCCGCACCGAGCCACAGCGACGTAGGCAGGTTGACGAAGCCGCCGAACGACAGCGCATAGGGCGACGGCAACACGATCGCGTCGAGCACGAAACTGCGCGGACGCAGCCACTTGCGCAGCACCTCCACGACCAGGCCCGCCGCGATGCCCAAGCCGATGGCGGTGCGTTGGAAGGGCAGGTCGTCCGTCAGGCTGCGCAGCACGCCCACGAACTTGTACGTCATGGCCGAACCCCATTCGGCCGGCTGCTGGTCGGCCTTCAGCACGGTCTGGTCTTGCAGCAGCGCCGGGTAGGCCGCCATGAACAGCCGCGCGAAGACCACCGCCAGGATGGCCCCGACGACGATGCCCAGCACCTGGTAGCGGAACTGCATCACGCGCGGCGTGCCAAGGCGCCAGCCGGTGGAGCGGTCCTGCTGCATGTCGCAGGCCACGCTGGTCGCGACCAGCAGCACGGCGCCGGCCATCAGTCCCACGCCGGGGTCGCGCAAGCCCAGGGCCGCGAGGATCACGACCGTCACGACGAAAGCCGAGGAGATCGGATTGGAGTCGCTCACGCCCACCGAGATGCCGTTGACCAGCGCAAAGAGAAAGACCAGCGCGACTGCGACTGCGAGATAGAAGAGGGGCTGCCCCAGCAGCCAGTGCCCGCAGGCCACGGTGGCGGCCGCCCAGAAAAGCACCCACAGCACGAGGCGCGCACTGTTGACGCGTTTCCAGTCGTCGACCACCGACGGTGGCGCATCGCGTTCACTTTGACGACGCGCGTCCGGCAGCGCCCGCGCGAAGATCAGCGCCATGTCCACCAGCGCCGCACCCATGATCGTTCCCAGCGCGATCAGGAACATGATCTTGCGCGGCGGGTCGCCAGCCTGGAGCCAGCCGATCGAGACGAAGTACGGCTGCAGCACCACGCCGATCAGGCCCCCCATCACCGCGGGAATGCCGATGCGCGCGCCGACGACGAGCCCTGCGCCGAAGGTGGATGCGGACAGTCCGATCGCGCCCAGCAGTGGCAGGCGGGCTGAGGCCAGCCCCGCGATCAATCCGACGGTCATGCCACCCCCGAGTTGCCGGACCGAGCGCCGCAACAACAGGGGATCGGTCAGCGCCCGCAGGATGTTGGCGACCGCCAGCCCGGACGGAAAGGCCAGTCGCATGCGGTCCACCAGCACCGGCGTGTAGAGCATGCCCACCCCGACGCCGAACATGCCGACGCAGGCAAGGTACAGCGCCATCTGCCACGCGGGCGGCTGCGGCAGGCCCATCCAGGCCATGGCCTGCAGCAGCACGCCCATGCCGCTCATGCTGGCCACCGAGGCCGCGGCGGTCTGGATGTAGTTCGCGCCATGCCGCCCGGCCGCGCCATAGCCCGCGGTGACGGCGGAGCCGAGCAGGCCCGCCAGCACCTGGCCACCCACGAAGAAGCCGAGCGAGAAGTTCATGTAGGCGGCGGTCACGCCGGCCAGCGGTCCCAGCACGAGCATGCCCGTGCCCGCCAGGAGCAGGTGATAGCGCCAGCTACCCTCGGCGGGCAACCAGCGCCAGCGGGGACCTTGGTGTGAATCCATGGACCGGATCGATCCCGCTCAAGCCAGCGCCGTCTCGCTGAACATCGCGGCAAGGTGCGCTTCGCCGCGTTCGAGCATGAAATAGCGGAATGCCTCCGCTGCGGGCGAGAGGATCTTCGCGGCGGCGTTCACGAGGTGCCAGCGTCGCATCAACGGCAGGCCTTCCACGGACGGCGCGGCAATCAGCCCGTTGCGCCATTCCAGGCCGATGGTGTGGAGCGACACCAGGCTGACGCCCAGGCCGGCCATGACGGATTGCTTGATGGCCTCGTCGCTCGGCATCTCCATGATGAACATCGGCTGCAGGCGATGCACGGCGAGAAACTCCTCGAGCGCCGCGCGCGTGCCCGAGCCCGGCTCGCGCACGATGAATCCCTCGCGCGCCAGGGCGCTCGCGGCCACGTTTTCCAGCCGCGCGAAGGGGTGGCTCGGTGCGGTCACCAGGACGTGCGGATGCAGGGCGAAGGGCTCGGCGCGATTGGGCCATTCCTTCGGCGCCCGGCCCATCACCGAGAGCTCCACCTCGTTTGCCTGCATCAGCGCCACCAGTTGCTCGCGATTCCCCAGCCGCAGCCGCACCTCGACCGCAGGGTGTTCGGCATGGAACTGCGCCAGCAGCTGCGGCAGGAAGTACTTCGCCGCACTGACCATGCCGATCGTCAGCACGCCCGATTCGACGCCCTTGAAGCGCGCCATGGCGTCCTCGGCGTCCTTCAGCGTGCCGAGCAGGCGCTGCGCGTAGACCGCGAAGTATTCGCCGGCGGTGGAGAGCGACAGCCGGCGCCCGGTGCGGTCGAACAGCGGCAGGCCGACCTGCGACTCCACCTCCTTGATCTGCATCGACACCGCCGGCGGCGTGAGGTGCAGTGCCTCCGCGGCGCGCAGCACGCTGCCGTGGCGCACGACCTCGGCGAACACCCGCAACTGGCGGAACGTGACGTTCATGATTAAGGAAGTACTTATCCAAAACCAAAGGAAGTCTGAATTTACCTTACCTGGTTCGACTTCTACAGTGGGTCCATCGCACACCCCCACCACCGACCGCCACCTGGAGCCACTGTGAACTCACTTGTCGATCAAGGCGTCATCACCGACGCCAGGAAGCGCTACAGCGCCGGTGTCCTGAAGTACCGGCAGATGGGCTATTGGGACCCGGACTATCAGCCCAAGGACACAGACGTTCTCTGCCTCTTCCGCATCACGCCGCAGGATGGCGTCGATGCCATCGAAGCCGCCGCCGCGGTGGCTGGCGAATCGAGCACCGCGACCTGGACGGTGGTCTGGACCGACCGGCTGACCGCCTGCGACAGCTACCGCGCCAAGGCCTACCAGGTTGATCCGGTCCCCGGCCAGCCCGGCCAGTACTTCGCCTGGGTCGCCTACGACCTGATCCTTTTCGAGGAGGGCTCGATCGCCAACATGACGGCCAGCCTGATCGGCAACGTCTTCTCGTTCAAGCCGCTGAAGGCCGCACGGCTGGAGGACATCCGCATCCCGGTCGCCTACGTGAAGACCTTCAAGGGCCCGCCGACCGGCCTGGTGGTCGAGCGCGAGCGGCTCGACAAGTTCGGCCGTCCTCTGCTCGGGGCGACCACCAAGCCCAAGCTCGGCCTGTCGGGGCGCAACTACGGCCGCGTGATCTACGAGGGGCTCAAGGGCGGGCTCGATTTCATGAAGGACGACGAGAACATCAACTCGCAGCCCTTCATGCACTGGCGCGACCGCTTCCTGTACGTGATGGACGGCGTCAACAAGGCCAGCGCGGCGACCGGCGAGGTCAAGGGCAGCTACCTGAACGTCACCGGCGCGACGATGGAAGACATCTACGAGCGGGCGGAGTTCGCGAAGGAACTGGGCTCGGTGGTGGTCATGCTCGACCTGGTGATCGGATGGTCGGCGATCCAGAGCATGGCGAACTGGGCGCGCCGGAACGACATGGTCGTGCACATGCACCGCGCGGGCCATGGCACCTACACGCGGCAGAAGAACCACGGCGTGAGCTTCCGCGTCATCGCCAAGTGGCTACGCCTGGCCGGCGTCGACCATATGCACACCGGCACGGCGGTCGGCAAGCTCGAAGGCGACCCGATGACGGTGCAGGGCTACTACAACGTCTGCCGGGACAGCTTCACCAGGAAGGACCTGCCGCGCGGCCTGTTCTTCGACCAGGACTGGGCCGACATGCGCAAGGTGATGCCAGTCGCCTCGGGCGGCATTCATGCCGGGCAGATGCACCAGCTGATCGACCTGTTCGGCGACGACGTGATCCTGCAGTTCGGCGGCGGAACGATCGGCCACCCGGCGGGCATCCAGGCGGGCGCGGTGGCCAACCGCGTCGCGCTCGAGGTGATCGTCAAGGCGCGCAACGAAGGCCGTGACATCAAGAACGAGGGCCCCGAGATCCTTCACGCCGCGGCGCGGCACTGCACGCCGCTCAAGCAGGCGCTCGACACCTGGAAGGATGTGTCGTTCAACTACGCGTCCACCGACACCAGCGATTTCGCCACCACCGCGTCGGTGGCCTGAAAGGGATCCCGATCATGATGACCAACCCGACCGGCCGCATCACCCAGGGCCAGTTCAGCTTCCTGCCCGATCTCACCGACCCCGAGATCTCGCTGCAGATCGACTACGGCCTCAGGAAGGGCTACGCCTGGAGCGTCGAGTACACCGACGACCCGCATCCACGCAACACGTACTGGGAGATGCACGGCATGCCGATGTTCGACCTGGAGGATGCGGCGGGCGTCATGCTGGAGCTGAAGGAATGCCGCAAGACCTTCCCCCACCACTACATCCGGCTGATGGCGTTCGATTCCACGCGCGGCGTCGAGACCATCACGATGAGCTTCATCGTCAACCGGCCCGACAGCGAGGCCGGCTTCAGTCTCGTGCGCCAGGAGGCCCATGGCCGCACGATGCGCTACACGGTGCGCAGCTACGCGACCGACAAGCCCGAAGGCGAGCGCTCCGGCGCCTGAACGACAGCGCCCGGACCGCCATGGCCGCACCTCTGTACTCGATCCCCGGCGCCACCGCCGTCGTCGCCCCGGATGAGCCGGCGCCGGCGGCGCGCACGGTGGCCGAGGTCCTGGCGCAAAGCCAGGTCGAGGAGGTCATCGATGAACTCGACCATGACCTGGTCGGGCTGGCGCCTGTGAAGAGCCGCATCCGCGACATCGCCGCGCTGCTGGTGATCGACAGGCTGCGAGCCCAGCACGGCCTCGCCGCGCAGGCGCCTTCGTTGCACATGTGCTTCACCGGCAACCCCGGTACCGGCAAGACCACCGTGGCGCTGCGGATGGCGCAGATCCTTCACCGGCTCGGCTATGTGCGCAAGGGGCACGTGATCAGCGTGACGCGTGACGACCTGGTGGGCCAGTACATCGGCCACACCGCGCCCAAGACGCGGGAGGTCTTGAAGAAGGCGATGGGCGGCGTGCTCTTCATCGACGAGGCGTACTACCTGTACCGCCCGGAGAACGAGCGCGACTACGGCCAGGAGGCCATCGAGATCCTCCTGCAGGTGATGGAAAACCAGCGTGACGACCTGGTCGTGATCCTCGCCGGCTACAAGGACCGCATGGACACCTTCTTCCAGTCCAACCCGGGCATGAGCTCGCGCATCGCGCACCACCTCGACTTTCCCGACTACGCCACGCCCGAGCTGCTGCAGATTGCCGACCGCATGCTGTCCGCCACGCAGTACCGCTTTGGCGCCGAGGCGCGCGATGCGTTCGACGACTACCTGCACCTGCGCATCGCCCAACCGCATTTCGCCAACGCGCGGAGCGTGCGCAATGCACTCGACCGGGCGCGACTGCGCCAGGCCAGCCGGCTGTATGCCGACCGCGAGCGCGTGCTCGGCATGGACGAGCTCAGCACCATCGCCGCCGGCGACATCCTCGCCAGCCGTGTGTTTGCGAACGCCGGAAAGGATGCGCCGTGAAGCCCGATTCCTTGCGCGCCCTGATCTTCGACTTCGACGGCACGCTCGCGGACACCGAGAACGCTCATCGTGCCGCGTTCAACGATGCTTTCGCCGAGGCCGGCCTCGACTGGCATTGGGACGAGCCGCTCTACACGCGGCTGCTGGAAGTCTCCGGCGGCAAGGAGCGTATCCAGCACTACTGGGGCCAGGTGCGCGGAGACGTGAAGGTCATCGACGCGGGTGCCCTGGCCGACACCGTGCAGCGCATTCACGACCTGAAGACCGCGTCCTACGAGCGCCGGGTGCAGGAAGGTGCGGTGCAGCTGCGACCCGGCGTCCTGCAGCTGATCGAGTCCGCGTTCGATGCGGGGCTGTGCCTGGCGATCGCGACCACCACGTCGCCGGTCAACATCGCGGTCGTGCTGCGATCGGCGATCGGGCCTGACTGGTCACGCACCTTCCAGGTCGTCGAGGACGCCTCCACCGCCCCTCGCAAGAAGCCGCATCCGCAGGTCTACCTGCAAACACTGCAGAGGCTGCAACTGCACGCTGCGCAGTGCCTGGCCTTCGAGGACTCGGCCAATGGACTCAAGGCGGCCAGCGATGCCGGTCTGTCGACCATCGTGACCCCCAACGCCTTCACGACGCATCACGACTTCGCGGGCGCGTTGCACGTCCTGCCCGACCTTCAGGACGCGACGGTGGCGGAACTGAGCAACTGGCACGCAGCCGCGCAGCGCTGAGCCCCGGACTGCAAGACGAAAGACGACCATGCCCTTGTCCCATCGATCGACTCTCACGCAGTACCTGATCGAGCAGCGCCGGCGCTTTCCCGGGGCCAGCGGCGACTTCAACGCGCTGATCCTGGATGTCGCGCTCGCAGCCAAGGCCATCGCCCGCGCCGTGGCCTTCGGCGAACTCGGCAGCGCCGAGAGCGGGCAGGGCGGCGAGGTCGGCGGCAAGCTCAACGTGCAAGGCGAGACCCAGAAGCCCCTGGACGTCATCAGCAACGAGATCTTCACCCGCATGAACGAATGGGGAGGCCACTGCGCCGGCATGGCGTCGGAGGAGATGGAAGAGCCCTACCAGATCCCTCCACAGCATCCGCGCGGCAAGTACCTGCTGGTGTTCGACCCGCTGGATGGCTCCAGCAACATCGAGGTGAACGTCACGGTCGGCAGCGTCTTCAGCGTGCTGCGCGCGCCGCAGGACGTGGTCGACAGCGGTCGCGATGTGACCGAGGCCGATTTCCTGCAGCCCGGTGCCGTCCAGGTGGCGGCGGGCTATGCGCTGTACGGCCCGACGACGATGCTGGTGCTGTCGGTCGGAAACGGCGTGGCAGGGTTCACGCTCGACCCCAACCTCGGCGAATTCATGCTGACCCATCCGCACATCCGGGTGCCGGTCGACACGCAGGAGTTCGCGATCAACGCCTCCAACAGCCGCTTCTGGGAGGCGCCGGTTAAGCGCTACGTCGATGAATGCCTGGCCGGCAAGACCGGCACGCGATGCAAGGACTTCAACATGCGCTGGATCGCCTCCATGGTGGCCGAAGTGCATCGGATCCTGATGCGCGGCGGTGTCTTCCTGTATCCGCGCGACTCGAAGGATCCGGGCAGGCTGGGTCGTCTGCGCCTGCTGTACGAGGCCAATCCCATCGGATTCATCGTGGAGCAGGCCGGTGGCCGCGCCAGCACCGGGCGCCAGCCCGTGCTGGGCGTGCAACCGACCTCGCTGCACCAGCGCATTGGCCTCGTGTTCGGCTCAAGGATCGAGGTCGAGCGCATCGAGCGCTATCACACCGAACCTGCGGGGGGCGAACCGGGCAGCCCGTTGTTCGCCAGGCAGAGCCTTTTCCGCGAATGAGATTCCCGCTTCGAGGACACGCCATGTCTGAACGCCACCCCATCATCTCGGTCACCGGCTCTTCGGGCGCCGGGACCACGTCGGTCACGCGGACATTCCAGAACATCTTCCGGCGCGAGCGCGTCAAGGCGGCCGTCATCGAGGGCGACAGCTTCCACCGCTTCGACCGGAAGGAAATGAAGCTGCGGCAGGCAGAGGCCGAGCGCGACGGCAACATGAACTTCAGCCACTTCGGCGCCGAGAACAACCTGTTCCCGGAACTGGAGGCCCTCTTTCGCGACTATGCGAACACCGGCGTCGGCCGTCATCGCAAGTACCTGCACGATGCCGAGGAGGCCGCGCCCTACGATCAGGAACCGGGCACCTTCACGAGCTGGGAAGACTTGCCCGAGGGCACCGATCTGCTGTTCTACGAAGGCCTTCATGGCGCCGTCGTGACGCCCGAAGTCAACGTCGCGCGGCATCCCGATCTGCTGATCGGCGTAGTGCCGGTGATCAACCTGGAGTGGATCCAGAAGCTGTATCGCGACAAGACGCAACGCGGCTACAGCACCGAAGCCGTGACCGACACGATCCTTCGCCGCATGCCCGACTACGTGAACTACATCTGCCCGCAGTTCAGGCACACGCACGTGAACTTCCAGCGCGTGCCGATCGTGGACACCTCGAACCCTTTCATCGCCCGCGACATCCCGTCGGCCGACGAGAGCATGGTGGTCATCCGCTTCGCCAATCCGAAGGGCATCGATTTCCAGTACCTGCTCAACATGATCAACAACTCGTGGATGTCGCGCGCCAACACGATCGTGGTGCCGGGCGGAAAGATGGAGCTGGCGATGCAACTGATCTTCACGCCCTTCATCTGGCGAATGATGGAGCGCCGCAAGGCGGCCCTGGGCGCGCTGTGAGCCGGGGCATGGACTACGACATCGTCAGTTTCGATCTCGACGGGACGCTCGTCGATACCGCCGCCGAGATCGCGGAGGCGGTGAATCTCTCGCTCGACGTGCACGGCGTGGCGCGTCGGCCCACGGCGGAGATCACCCATCTCATTGGCGACGGCGCCCGGCAGCTGATGCTCAAGCTGCTCGCACGGTTGTTCCTCGAGCAGCCGGCGCTGGCGGACACGGTGCGTGTCGAAGTCGTGCTGGAACGCTTCGAGCACGACCTGAACGCCACGATCGGCAGCATCTGTGTCCCCTACGCCGGCGCGCACGAGGCGCTGACCCGGCTGCGCGAGGCCGGCGTGCGACTCGCCTGTGTGACCAACAAGGAACTGCGCCACGCGCGCCGCGTGTTGGAGGCCACGCGGCTCGACGGCCTGTTCGAGCTCGTGGTCGGCGGCGACTCCTTGCCGCACAAGAAGCCCCACGCGAGCGTGCTGCGCCACGTGATCGAGACACTGAACGGCGACAGGTGCCGCGCCGCGCATGTCGGCGATTCGAGCACCGACATGGACGCGGCGCGCAACGCCGGCGTGGCCGCCTGGGCAGTGCCCTACGGCTACAACGCGGGCGTGCCGATTGCCGAGTCGAAGCCGCAGCGCATCTTTCCCGGGGTGATGCAGGTAGCGGACTTCGTGCTCGCCAGCCGGCCCATGCCAGGGGGGTCCGTCACTGCACGCTGCGACGCACCGTGGCGGAAGGGCGCGCCGCAAAGACCTCGAAATCGCTGATCACGGCGCCGAGCAGTTCCACCAACTCGAGCAAGCCTTCGCCCATTTCGCTGGTCTGGTAGCAGATCGAGATCGGATGGGCGGGGATCTCCGGCGACACGCGCAGGAGCCTCACCTTTCCCGCGGCCAGTTCGTCTCGAACCACGCGCTGGGGCAGCAGTCCGACAGCGGCGCCGCATTGCACGGTCAACAGCGTGACGCCCACGTTGTTGCAGGTGCTGATCCGCGAAGGCGTCACGCCCGCATGCGAAAACCACTGCCCGATCGTGACGTGCTGGCGAGAGCCCGGCGGGGCGATCATCAGGTGGTGGTGGGCCAGGTCGGCCGGCGACAGGACATCGCGTGTCGGGCGGAAATCCGGGTGTGCGAACCAGCCCAGCAGGCTGTGGCCCGCGGGCTGCTGCGCCACATGGGGCTCGAGGCTGGGCCCGGCAACGATCCCGATGTCCAGCTCGCAGGCATTGAGCTTCTGGCTCAGCTGGCCCGAATCGCCAATGAACAGCAAGGTCTTGATTGCCGGGTACCGCAGTTCGAGCCGGCGCAGCAGCTCGCCCAGGGAGATGAGCGCGAAGTTCTCGCTCATGCCGATGCGCAGCGTACCCCTGAGCGGGTTGCGGCTGCGAAAACGCTCGCCCATCTCCTGGGCCGTCGCGACCATGCGCTCGGCGTAGACCATGAGCGCATGGGCTTCGGCGGTGAGCGAGATGCGGGGCCCTCTGCGCACGAACAGGCGCACGCCCAGTTCGGACTCGAGCTCGCGCACGCGCTGGGAGATGCTGGGCTGGCTCAAGTGGAGCTCTTGGGCTGCGGACTGGAAGCTGCCACCGCGCACGATGGCCAGAAACGCTCTCAGTTGGTTCAGCGTGGCGTTCACCATAGGCAGATTCTATTTTTAGCCCCCATAAAAATCAGTTTTTCTTTTTCTTCAAGCCTTTCTAACCTTCGAGGCTCTCACAACAACCCCTTCCTCTCATGACTTCCAAAGCTGCCAATTCCGCCCAGATGGAGGCGCTGTTGCGCTTCGGCACAGCCACCATTCACGAGGCGCAGGGCCAGAAAGGCGCTGTCGACGGCGCGATACGGCCCATCGATCCGGGCATGCGCGTGGCGGGGCCGGCGCTGACCGTCAAGTGCCGTCCCGGCGACAACCTGGCCCTGCACTACGCGCTGACCAAGCTCCAGCCCGGCCAGGTGCTGGTGGTCGACGCCGAGGGCTTCGTGGAGGCCGGACCGTGGGGCGACGTGATGTCCTGCGCGGCCATGCAGTGCGGCACCGCCGGCCTCATGATCGATGGCTCGGTGCGCGACTCACGCACGATCATCGAGCTGGGCTTCCCCGTGTTCTCGCGCGGCATCTCGATCAAGGGCACCAACAAGCGCCAGCCGGGGCAGGTCGGCGTGCCGGTGATCTTCGGCGGCATCGTGGTGCGTCCCGGCGACGTGGTGGTCGGCGACCGGGACGGCGTCGTCGTCGTGCTCGCGGAAGAAGTCGGCGACGTCATCACGGCCTGCCAGAACCGCGAGGACAAGGAAGAAAAGTTCCGCGAGAAGCTCCGCGGCGGCAAGACCACGGTCGAGCTGCTCGATCTCGGCCCGCTGCTTCGCTCCTACGGCATGGACTGAACGGGCCCTGGCGCCGCCTTCGAAGAAGAGAAGAAGAGGCGGCTTCCGAAGACGGAATCCCAAATCAAAACAGAACTGGAGACACGGATGACAAAGTGCAAATTCCCCTGGCACGGACTGTTGCAGGGCTTCCTGATGGCCGCTGCGGCCGGCCTTGCCTCGCTGGCGACCGCTGCGGCCCCGCTCGACTGCCGCGCAGTCCACATCGTCGCTCCCAACCCGCCGGGCGGCGCCACCGACGTGCTCTCACGCGTCATCGGCGACCCCCTCGCCCAGCGCATCGGCGTTCCTGTCATCGTCGACAACAAGGGCGGCGCGTCCACCAGCATCGGCAACGAGTTCGTGGCCCGCTCCGCGCCCGACGGCTGCACCTTGCTGATGGGCAACATCTCGATGGCGCTGAACAAGTCGCTGATGAAGCTCAACTACGAGGTCGAGCGCGACCTGCGCGGTGTCATCCAGGTGGCCGCGGTGCCGCTGGCGCTGTTCGTCAATCCCAAGGTGAACGTGAAATCGGTGTCGGAGCTTCTGGCCTACGCCAAGGCGCATCCGGCCGAAGTGAACTTCTCGAGCGCCGGTCCGGGCACGCCGACACACCTGGTCGTCGAGATGCTCAACGAGCGGGAGGGAACCAAGATCATCCATGTCCCCTACCGCGGCGCGGGGCCGGCCACGATGGATGTCATCGGCGGTCTGATAGTGAGCTCGTCCGATTCGCTGATCGCCGTTGCACCGCATATCCGCAATGGCCTGCTACGCGCCCTCGCGGTCAGCGGACCCAAGCGCTCGTCGATCATGCCGGAGGTCCCCACCTTCGCGGAGGCGGGCATCGGCTTTGCCGACATCTCCCTGTGGTACGGCGTGATGGCGCCGAGCAAGACGCCCGACACCGTGGTGCAGTACCTCAACAAGGAGATCTCCGCGGTGCTGCGCCAACCCGAGATCGCGCGCAGGCTGCAGGAACTGGGTTCGGACCTTCCGCCCGACGGCACGCCCCAACAGTTCCAGACGCTGGTGCACAACGAGACCGAACGCCTGAGCGAGCTGATCCGCAAGGCCAACATCACGCTCAACTGACCCGCTCAAAAAAGGACGAAGGCACAGAATGATCATCGACTGCCATGGCCACTACACGACCGCGCCGCGGCGCCTGGAGGAATTCCGTCTGTCGCAGGCGGCGTTCTTCCACGACCCGGCGAAACTCGCGGCGCTGAAGCCGCCGCGCATCACCGACGACGAACTGCGCGAGAGCATCGAGACGGGCCAGCTCCGCATCCAGCAAGGCCGTGGCGTGGACCTGACGATCTTCTCGCCTCGGGCGGCGGGGATGTCGCATCACATCGGCGACGCAAAGACCGGCGAGGTCTGGTCGCAGGTGTGCAACAACCTCATCCATCGCATCTCCGAGATGTTCCCTCGGCATTTCGTGGGCGTCTGCCAACTGCCCCAGTCGCCGGGCGTTGCCGCCGGCAACTGTGTGAGCGAACTTCGCCGCTGCGTGGAGCAGCTCGGCTTCATCGGCTGCAACCTGAACCCGGATCCCTCGGGCGGACATTGGCGGGATCCTCCGCTCACCGACCGGAGCTGGTATCCGCTCTACGAGGCCATGGTGGAACTCGATGTGCCTGCCATGATCCACGTCAGCGCATCCTGCAATCCCGCCTTCCACACCTCCGGCGCCCACTATCTCAATGGCGACACGTCGGCGTTCATGCAGCTGGTGGAGGGCGATCTGTTTCGCGACTTCCCGACGCTGAAGTTCGTCATTCCACACGGTGGCGGGGCGGTTCCCTATCACTGGGGCCGATACCGCGGGCTGGCGCAGGATCTGAAGAAGCCCTCCCTGGTGGAGCATCTGATGAACAACGTGTTCTTCGATACCTGCGTCTATCACCAGAAGGGCGTCGATCTGCTGACCAGCGTGATACCGGTCCGCAATGTAGTGTTCGCATCGGAGATCATCGGGGCCGTGCAGGGCATCGACCCTGAAACCGGCTTCCATTTCGACGACACGCGCCGCTATGTCGAAGCCGCCGCGCTGACCGCCGAGGAGCGCTCCGACATCTATGAAGGCAATGCGCGCCGCATCTACGGGCGACTGAATGCGCGGCTGGAGCAGGTCGGACTGTCCGCGACGACAGCCATGCCCGGGTGAACATGCAGCCTTCGCACGCACTCTCTTCCGAAGCTCCTCCCGGCCCCAGCGCGGCGCATGAAATCGTCGCCGAAGGCCTGCGCTTCCCCGAAGGCCCGGTGGGCCCGTGGAGGCGGTTTGCTTCGGCCCGCAGGCCAGCCGGCCGACTATCGGGGCGGGAGCATCCAGCGCGTCGACATCCGCACCGGCCAGGTGGACACGCTCTACGCTTCGTGCGACGGCAACCTGCTGGCCGGTCCGAACGACCTGGTTTTCGACCGGCACGGCGGCTTCTACTTCACCTGCAACGGCAAGCGCCGGCCGCGTGAGGTCGACCGTGGCGGCGTGTACTACGCGCTTCCCGACGGAAGCAGCGTTCGCGAAGTCATCTTCCCCTTCTTTTTCCCGAACGGGGTCGGGCTCTCGCCCCGCGAAGACGCGCTGTACGTGGCCGAGACCGAAACCGGCCGGCTATGGACGTACGAGATCGTCGCGCCGGGCCAGGTCAGGCTGCTGCCGTATCCGTCGCCCAACGGCGGCAGATACGTCTTCGGTTCGTCGAACTACCAGCGCTTCGATTCGCTCAAGGTCGAGCGCGATGGCCGCGTGTGCGTGGCAACGCTGTCCAGGGGGGGCATCACGGCGATCGACCCCGATGGCGGCAACGATGAATTTCACCAGGTCGACGACAGGATGGTCACGAACCTGTGTTTCGGCGGCGACGACATGCGCACGGCCTGGGTCACGTTGTCGTCCACCGGCCGGGTTGCACGAATGCGCTGGCCGAGGCCCGGGCTGAAACTCAACTTCCAGGACCTGGCCCGCTGCTGAGCCTGGCAGGAAAGGCCGAGAGCGCTGCCGACTCGACGCGCATCAGCGCGAGATGGCCCCTTGCAACGCCGTGACGAGCGCAGGCGCCGCCCAATCCCTCTCCCCCTCGGCCCAGGCCCGTGGCTTCCCCGCTGCATCGAACACGAAGGTCGCAGGCAATCCCCGTCCACCCCATGCCTTGAACACCGTCTGGCTCCGGTCGAGCAGCACGGTACCGGCGATCGGCACTTCGGCCAGAAAGTGCTGAACGCGCTCAGGCATTTCCCCGTGGTTGATGGCGACGAACTTCAGGCCGTGCGATGCGGCGAGTCGACCGGTCAGCGCATTGAGCGAGGGCATCTCGACGCGACAGGGACCGCACCAGCTGGCCCAGAAGTTCACGAGCAGCGGGTGCCCCGCGAAGTCGGCCAGTGTGCGACGCTGACCCGTGAGCAGGTCGATCGCATCGAACCTTGGTGCCTTGGCGGGGCGCCACGGCGCAAGGGTGTTGTCGGCATCGACCGGCGCCTGCGCGCCGACGACACCGGCCGAAGCTGCCACCGCTGCCGCAGCACCGCGCAGCAGCAGCATGCGGCGGTACAGCATGACCATGCGCCGCGCGACCCTCAGGCCGTGACGCGCCTGGACCCGATGCTGTAGCGGAAGGTGGCCGGGTCCAGGCTGTCCAGGCGACCGTTGGCAGTCTCGCCGTTGGGGTACATCAGGAAACCGATCGGCCCCTGCTGGCGCGCACCGGGCAGGCGCATGTCATCGGCGTGGTTGTAGCCCATCCAGTTCATCTCCCACGCGCCGAAAAGCATGGCAATCACGGCGCGCACGCGCGGGTCGCTGGCAGTCAGCCCTTCCTTGGTCTCTTCGAGCATGACCTTGCGTACATCGGCCGGATCCACGGGCACCCAGCCATAGCCTTGCGCATAGAACTCGGCGCGGCAGTGCTGCGCCTTCGAGATATCCCCGCTCTTGCCCATGCTCTTGTAGCCGTGCGCGGAGTCGTCCACGCGCACGCCGTAAACGTCGCGCGCTGGCACGCCCGAGGCGCGGGCCAGCGCTCGTAGATCGCCTTCGCCTTCTCGATGTCGGTGCGCGCGCCGGCATCTGCCGTGATCTTGCGCGCAGTGTCGGCCACGATGCCGTCGGTCGGCTTGAGTTCGGTGGCGCGCAGCCAGGGGCTCAGTTCGGCCGCGCTTGCATTGACCGAGTGCGACGTGCCGCCGAGGTCGGTGGCGCGGTCGCGCAGCGCCACGCGGTTGACCAGCGTGACCTGCTGCGGCACCTTCGGGTCAGTCCACTCGACCATCAGCATCTGAGCGTCCGCCGGCCCGCGCACGACCTTCGCCTGGCTGGCACCGGGGGCTTCGAAGCGCGTGTCCACCAGGCGCTGGTAAGGCGCGCCGCTGCTGCCGAGGAGTTGGCGTGCCGGCAGCGGCACCCACACGCGGCCAAGCGCGGTGCGTTCGCCGAGGTCGATCTGGGTGGTCACGTCGTAGGCGCGCCAGTCGTCGCCCGCCGGCAGCTGTGCGGCGCCCGCCAGCGAGGGCAGGGCGGCACCCAGCGTGCCGAGCAGCGGCGCGGCGGCGGACATCTGGAGAAAGTGGCGGCGTTGCATCGAAGGTGTTCCTTGGAGTTGGCACTCCACCTTGCCATGAATGCCGTCGTCTTGTCATCCGCAACTGTCCTGAAACGCACCCGAATGGCCCAAACGAGCTGTACCTGCTGCGTCAGTGCAGCCGATCACGCCGATGGCGCGGCCTTCATGGCTTGCTCCCACGCAAGTTCGGCCACGCGCTCGAAATGCGATGAAAGCGCCGTCGCCTCGGCACTGGCCGCCGTCCCGCGAATGACGCGGCCGCGAATGCCGTGCAGGATCGCGGCGAAGCGGAACATGTTGAAGGCGACGTAGAAGTCCAGCGTGGGCAAGCCGGCGCGGCCGGTGCGCCGGCAGTAGGCCTCGACATAGGCCGCTTCGTCCGGCAAGCCCGCGGCAGCGAGGTCCACGCCCAGGATGCCGCCGATGATCTCGGGCGGCATGCGGAACATCATCGCGTGGTAGGCGAAGTCGGCCAGCGGATGGCCCAGCGTGGACAGCTCCCAGTCCAGTACCGCGACGATCCTCGGCTCGGTCGGGTGGTAGATGAGGTTGTCGACGCGATAGTCACCATGCACGATCGACGTCTCGTCATCGTCAGGCACGCTTCGCGCGAGCCACTCGACCAGTCGATCCATGTCGGCGTTGCGACCTGCGGCCTCGTCCTCGATGTACTGCGTGGACCAGCGGCGAACCTGCCGTTCCACGTAGCCGCCGACGCGGCCGTAGTCCTCCAGCCCGATCGCCCGGAAGTCGACCTGATGCAGGCGCGCCAGCGTCGCGTTCATGGCATCGAAGTAGGGGGCGCGCTCGGCAGCGGGCAGGACCGAGAACGCAGAGTCCCAGAAGATCCGGCCTTGCACCATCTCCATCACGTAGAACCAGCTGCCGATGACCGCATCGTCCATGCACAGGCCATGGAGTTCCGGCACCGGAAACCCGACTTTGCGCAGCGCGCCGATGACGCGTGCCTCGCGCTCGACCGCATGTGCACCCTTGAGCAGCACGCCCGACGGCTTGCGGCGCAGGACGTAGGAGCGCCCGGGCGTCTTGAGCTGGTAGGTCGGGTTCGATTGCCCGCCGGCAAAGCGCTCGGCCTGGATCGGCCCGGCAAAGCCGGGCACGTGGGCCTTCATCCAGTCGGCGAGGCGTTCGTCATCCCAGTCGCCGCCGCTCACGCCTTGCCCCCGCCGAGGGCGTCACGCTTGATCTTCTTGGCGAGCGACCACTTGTGGACCTCGGTAGGTCCGTCGTAGATGCGGAAGGCGCGGACCTCGCGAAACACCTGCTCGACGATCGTGTCCTGCGAGACGCCGCTGCCCCCCATGACCTGCACGCAACGGTCGGCCACCCTGAAGAGGGCGTCGGCGACCGCGACCTTGGTCATCGAGCTCTCGCTCGTGCCCAGCGAACCGGTGTCCAGCACCGTGGCACACCAGTCGATCATGAGTTCCGCCTGCTTCAGGTCGATGAGGTTGTCGGCCAGCATGAAGCCCACGCCCTCGTGGTCGATCAGCAGCTTGCCGAAAGCCTTGCGCCGCGTGGCATAGGCGGTGGCGATTTCCTGCGCGCGCGTCGCCGCGCCGTGCCAGCGCATGCAGTGCGACAGGCGCGCGGGCGACAACCGGATCTGCGCATAGCGAAAGCCTTCGTCCACCTCGCCCAGCACCTGGTCGTCGCCGACCTCGAGGCCCTTGATGTCGACGATCGCATGGCCGCCCGGCATCGAGCTGTCGATCGTGTCCAGCACCCGCGCGATGCGGATCGAGGGATTCGGCAGGTCGACCAGGAACATCGTCGCCCGGACCGCTTCGCTGCTGCCGGTGCGCGCCATGACGATTCCGACCGATGCACCCTCGGCGCCGGTGATGAAGGCCTTGCGCCCGTCGATGCGCCATGTGCCGCCCTCGCGCTTCGCAACCGTCTGCAGCATCGACGGATCGGAGCCCGCGCCACCTTCCTCCGCAGGCTCGGTCATGAAGAAGGCCGATCGCGCGTCGCCCCGGACCAATGGCGCGAGGAAGCGGCTCTTCTGCGCCGGCGTGCCGATCATGCCCAGCAGGTACATGTTGCCTTCGTCGGGCGCCGCCGTGTTCACCGCGACGGGGCCCAGCGGGGAAAGCCCGCTGCGCTTGAGCACCAGCGCCGTTTCGAGTTGGGACAGATGGCCGCCATCGGCCAGGATGTGCGGCGTGAGCACGCCGGCCCCGCGCGCCTTGGCCCGCATCTCGTGGACGAGTTCCTCGTCCGGCCCATGGCTTGTGCGGCGTGGGTCGCGCTCGTACGGGATCACGACTTCGCGGACGAAGGCTTCCACCCGCTCGGCGATGCGCAGGCTCCGTTCCGTCGGTGCAGGACTGCCGCTGAACTGGCTCATCTAGTTGCGCTCCCTCAGCCACTTGGCGATGGAGGGCGCAAGCACCTTCTGCGCCTTGCCCCCGACGAAGGTCCCGATGTGTCCGCCGGGCACGGACAACTCGCTGTAGTCGTCGGTGCCGAAGCGATCCTCCATGCCCTGCGAGCAAGACACCGGGATGATCACGTCGCCCGTCGCATACACGTTCAGCACCGGCATGCGGATCTGGTCGAGCTCGACACGGCGATTGCCGAGCATCAGTTCGCTCTTCACCAGCTTGTTGGCCTGGTAGAGGTCCTTGAACCATTGGCGCATGACCTCTCCGGGATGACCGGGCCGGTCGGCGATCCAGCGCTCCATGCGCAGGAAGCCGAGCATCTTCGCTTCGTCGTCGAGCATGTCCACCAGCTCGGTGGTGTACTTGGTAGCGTTGCCCACGGGGTTCATCATCAGGAAGGAGAAGCCGACCATCGCGCCGGGCGCGGAGCCCATCGTGTCGACCATCATGTCGATGTCCTCGGGCTTCATCGCGCGGGCCCACAGGTTCATGTAGCCCGCGCCAGCCTCCGGATGGTCCACGTCGCCATGAAAGTCGAGCGGCGTCACGGTGAGCACCAGGTTCCTGATCTTCTGCGGGAACAACGCCGCATAGCAGGTGGCGAACACGCCGCCCTGGCAGACCCCGAGCAGGTTGATCTTGTCGACGCCGTGCCGCTCGCGGATCAGGTCGACGCAGTCGTCGAGATAGCCCGATACGTAGTCGTCGATCGTGAGCCAGCGCTGCGCGCGCGTCGGCAGGCCCCAGTCGATGACATACACATCCAGCCCTTCGGCCAACAGCTTGCGCACGAAAGAGCGATCGGGCTCCAGGTCGATCATCTGGTAGCGCCCGACCAGCGCATACGCCAGCAGCACCGGCACGCGCGCGGGCTTCTCCACGGTCGGTCGATAGCGGTAGAGGCGCACCATGTCCTGCCGCCAGACCTCGTCCTTGGGCGTGGTGGCGATGGCCAACTGATCCTCGGTGTAGGCCGACAGGCGCTGGCTGCCGCGCGTGAGCTTCTCGCTCACCTGCTGCATCTCGCGCAGGAGCGACTCGGGGGTAATGCGGACCGGCAGGGCGGTGGTCGATTCGGTCATGGTGCGGTGACCTTCGAGCTGGTCTTGCGCTTTGCAGCAGGCGCGCGCTTGGCGGCGCGCGAAGTCGGCGGTGCGGTCCGGGCCGGTGGGGCCACTTCGATCAGCGCATTCGCCGGTGCGGCATCGATGGATTTGCGCAAGCGTCGCATCTCGCGCTTGAGTTCCTGGATCTCGCGGTAGGCGTCGTCGACCTCGGCGCGCGTCGGCACGTTGAGCGCCTCGCTCGCGAGGGCGACGATGCGGTGCTGCTGTTGGCGCGATTGCGTCGAGGCACGCACCAGCTTCGCCGCCGCCTCCAGCGCCTTCGGCGACTGCATGGCCGCATGCATCGCCTCGTCGGCCGCGCGACTCCAGACCCGCACCAGGCCCAGCAAAGTGTCGACGCTTTCTCCCTTCCGGCCCATGTCGGCGAGGCGCGACATCGTTCCCTCGCTGCCCTTGGCGAGCGCCGCGACGATCAGGCTCAGGTATTCCGACTGCGCCTGCTGCTTGGCGAGCGTCGCCGTCGCCTGCGCGCGCAGTGCCGTCTGAAGATCGCGCGACGAGGCGAGCCCGAAGGCGTCGGCCAGGCCGCCATAGGCGCGTTCGAGGTTGAGCGACATCGGCTGCACGGCCTGCCCGAACATCGCCATCGGCTGGCCCATCAGGTTCCAGCCGGCGGCCGAGGTGCCGCCCGAAGCCAGCGCCTGACCGGTGCCGGACAGCCCTTGGGCGAGCTTCTGCAACTGACCCTGCATCAGGTCCTGAAAGGCGCTCAGGGCCTCCTCGGGCTTCGGGTGCGCAATCAGCGACTGAAGATAGCCCTGGAACATCGATGCGAGCAACTGCTGGAGCATTGCGATTGCCGACGCCGCATTGAAATCGTCCTTGTCACTGGCCATGGTGGGTTCCTTGTCGTGACTCACAGCGAACTCACCAGGTGCCCGCCGTCGACCGCCAGCACCGAGCCGGTCATGTGCCGTCCGGCGTCGCTCGCCAGCAGCAGCAGGGGGCCGTCAAGGTTCTCGAGCTGGCCGAAACGGCGCGTCGGAATGCGCGAGCGCAGCTTCTCGCCCGCCTCGCTCTCGAGGAAGTCGCGGTTCAGGTCGGTGACGACGTAGCCCGGGAGAATCGCGTTGACGCGAATGTCGTAGCGCGAGAGTTCGAGCGCCATCGCCTTGGTCGCCTGCACCAGCCCCGCCTTCGACACAGCGTAGGGCGCAACGCCGCCCGCCACGCGCTCGCCCAGGATCGAGGCGATGTTGACGATGCTGCCGCCCCTCTTCGCGGCAACCAGCCGGCGCGCCGCCTCCTGCGCGACCATCCAGCCGCCCTTCAGGTTGGTGCCGACCACCGAATCCCAGTCTTCCTCGGTGTGCTGCAGCAGCGGCTTGGTGACCGTCACGCCCGCGTTGTTGACGACGATGTCGGCGGGCCCGCCGGCCGAGCGCTCGATCTCGTCGAAGCAGGCCTTGACGCTGGCCGCGCTCGTCACGTCGAGGCTGACCGCGAGGCACTTGCCGCCGAGCTGGCCGATCTCCTCGACCAGGCCGCCGAGCTTGTCGGCGCGCCGCGCGACGACGATGAGTTCGGCGCCCGCCTGTGCCAGCGTGTGCGCGAAGCGGCGCCCGAGCCCGCTGGACGCGCCGGTCACCAGCGCGCGCCGGCCATCGACCCTGAACATGCTTTCGATACGTTCCGCCATGGTGCTTGCTCCGGCCGGGCTCAAAGGGACTTGGCCTGCTCGCGCAGCAGGAACTTCTGGATCTTGCCGGTCGAGGTCTTCGGCAGCTCGCCGAACACCACGTGCTTCGGGCACTTGAAGGTGGCCAGGTTGGCGCGGCACCACTTGATGATCTCGTCGGCCGTCGCTTCGTCGACGTCGGGCTTGAGCGCGACGAAGGCGCAGGGCGTCTCGCCCCATTTCTCGTCGGGCCGGGCGACCACCGCGGCTTCCATCACCTTCGGATGGCGGTAGAGCACTTCCTCGACTTCGAGGGAAGAGATGTTCTCGCCGCCGGAAATGATGACGTCCTTCAGGCGATCCTTGATCTCGATGTAGCCGTCCGGATGCATCACGGCCAGGTCGCCGGAGCGGAACCAGCCGTCCTTGAAGGCTTCCTTGGTGCCCTGCGGATTGCGCAGGTAGCCCTTCATCACGGTGTTGCCGCGGATCGCGATCTCGCCGACCGTCGCGCCGTCGCTCGGCACGCGCTCTCCGGTATCGGCATCGAGCACAGTCACTTCCTGCTGCGTCGGCATGGCCACGCCCTGGCGTGCCATCTTGCTCGCGCGGCCGCCGAGATCGAGCCCGTCCCAGTCGTGCTGCCACGCGCACAGCGTGGCGGGCCCGTAGGTCTCGGTCAAACCGTAGAGGTGCGTGACCTTGAAGCCCAGTTGCTCCATCTGCTCGATCACCGCGCTCGGCGGCGCGGCGCCACCGGTCGCCACTTCGACCACGTGGGCGTAGCGCGCCGAGGGCTTTGCGGGCGAATGGATCAGCATGTTCAGCACGATGGGCGCGGCGCAGAAGTGGGTCACGCGTTCGCTGCCGATCAACTCGAAGATGCGCGCCGGCTCGACCTGTCGCAGGCAGACGTGCGTGCCGCCGACCAATGTCACGGCCCAGGTGTAGGTCCAGCCGTTGCAGTGGAACATCGGCAGCGTCCACAGGTAGGCGGTGTCGGGCGTCAGGCCGAAGGCGAGGGCGTTGCCCATCGCGTTCAGGTAGGCGCCGCGGTGGTGGTACATGACGCCCTTGGGATCGCCGGTGGTGCCCGAGGTGTAGTTCAGCGCGATCGACTGCCACTCGTCCGTCGGCAGTTGCCATGCGAAATCGGGGTCGCCCTCCGCGATGAAGGCTTCGTAGTCGACCCTGCCGACCGTCATCGAATCCGGATGCCCGTTCTTGCCTCCGGGGTCGACGATGTCGACCACGAGCAGCGGCGCGTCCAGTTCCTTGAGCGCCGCGCGTACGACGTCCGCATGATCGCGGTCCGCGATCAGCACCTTGGCGGCGCCATGCTTCAGGCCGAAGCCGATGGCCGGTCCGTCGAGGCGCGTGTTGATCGTGTTGAGCACCGCGCCGATCATCGGCACGCCGTAGTGCGCTTCGAGCATGGCCGGCACGTTGGGCGCCATGATCGCCACGGTGTCGCCGATGCCGACGCCGGCCCGGCTCAGCGCCGAAGCCAGTTGCTTGCAGCGCCGGTACAACTCGGCGTAGGTGATGCGCCGGTCGTCATGGACCACCGCCACCTTGTCCGGGTAGATCTTCGCGGCCCGCTCGAGAAAGCTCAGCGGCGAGAGCGGCACATGGTTGGCCTGGCGACGCTGCAGGCCTTCTTCGTCACGGACCTTCGATTCGGCGGTCACGTCCTTCACTCCCCGGCGGCGTCGATGCCCAGCACGACCAGGAAGCGCGACACCATGTTGTAGCCCGCGATCGTGCCCATCAGCTCGACCAGTTGCCGCTCGCCGAACAGGAGCCGCGCACGTTCGATGATCTCGCACCGGACGGCGACCTGGCGCGTCATGTCGAGCGTCAGGCGCAGGGCGGCACGCTCGTGTTCGTCGAAGTGCTCGGTGTCGTAGCAGGCGGCAGTGACGTCGTCGAGCGCGTCAAGCTGGGCCTGCTTTCCGCCGGCCGCGAGGAATTCCGGCGCATGCTGGATCCACTCGTAGTCGGCGTTGTTGAGGCGTGCGACGGCGCAGATGGCCAGCTCGTTGATGTGGCGCTGCACCTGCAACTGGTTGCGGATGGCAGCAAACATCGAGTTCCAGCCGCGTGCGAACGGCGGGCTGTGCAGCAGCATCCGGTCGAGGTTCAGCAGCTTGCCGCTCGAACGGCGCGCGCGGATCGTCCCGACCAGTTCCGACAGTTCGGGATGGTCGGTGTTGCAGTACTCGATGTTGGGCATGGCGTCTCCCGAGAGTTGTTCAGATGTCGAAGAACACCGTCTCGCCGTCGCCCTGCAGGCGAATGTCGAAGCGGTAGACCACCTTGCCGTCGCGTGTCTCGCGCGGTGCGATGAGGGTCTTGCGGCGCACTTCCCACTCGATCAGGTTGAGCACCGGGTCTTTCGAATTGGCTTCGGTCTCGTCGCCGAAATAGAGGCGCGTGTTGAGCCCCAGGTTGATGCCGCGCGCGACGATCCACAGGTTGATGTGCGGCGCCATCGGTCGGCCCTTGCGCCCCTGCACGACGCCGGGCTTGATCGTCTCGAAGCTGTAGAGGCCGGTGTCGAAGTCGCTGCATGCGCGGCCCCAGCCGCGGAACGCCGTATCGATCGCCTTGCCAGCCTGCCGGTCGCCCGGATGGTTGTACTTGCCTTCGGCGTTGGCCTGCCAGCACTCGATCAGCACATCGCGCACCGGCGTGTTCGAGCCGTCGAACACCGTGCCTTCGATGCGAATGCGCTCGCCCTTGGTCTGCGGCGTGACCAGCACGTTGCCGAAGTTGTTCTCGAAGATGTCGAAGCCGGCCTGGTTCGGCGCCAGTCCGATGTGCACATAGGGGCCTGCCGTCTGCGACGCCGTCTCGCGAAGAATGCCGGTCATTGCGCTTCTCCCTGAACGAGGTTCTCGAACAGCGTGGCCCGGCGCCCGCGCAGCACGATGTCGAAGCGATAGGCCCGGCTGTCCAGCGGCACGAAGGCGCTGCTGTCCTGCATCGCGATCAGTCCGCGGATCTGCTCCTCGCTCGGCACGATGCGCAGGATGGGGCAAGTAGCGATCAGCGGATCGCCCTCGAAGTACATCTGCGTGATGAGCCGCTGCACCCAGCCGTCGCCCGAGATCGCGTAGTGGATGTGCGCCGGCCGCCAGTCGTTGACGCGATTGCGCCAGGGGTAGGGGCCGGGGCGGATCGTGCGATAGGCGTAGTAGCCATTCTCGTCGGTCAGCATGCGTCCGCAGCCGCCGAAGTTCGGGTCGAGCGCGCCAATGTACTGGTCCTTCTTGTGCCGATACCGGCCGCTGGCATTGGCCTGCCAGACCTCCACGAGCGCATTCGCCACCGGCCGCTCGTACTGGTCGCGCACAAAGCCGTGCACGATGATGCGTTCTCCGACCGGCATCCCGTCCTTCGCGGCATTCATGATCAGGTCGTTGTCGCGCGGCCCCAGTTCATCGGGACGGAACAGCGGCGCGGTCACTTCCGACAGCGACTGCTGCAGCGAGATCAATGCGTTGCGCGGGCTGCGCAGCACGCTGGTCTTGTAGGCCGGCGCATAGGCCGGCGGGTGCGACGTGGTGTCGCGCATCATGAATTCGTCGCCTGCGACGGGTGCTCTCGACATCGCGCTCTCCCGCACGCTGCTAGGCCGTTGCGCTGGTCATCTTCGGCTTGTCGCCGAGCGCCTGCTCGCGGATGCGGTCGTACTCGCCTTTCGGAACGGGCACTGCATTCTTGTCGCCGAGATCATTCAGGTGCACGCGGTGGGTCTCGCGTGCGGTCCAGGCCGAGATGGCCGCCACGGCGCAGATGGCGAGCGTGATGAGGCCGATGGTCATGGGGATGTTGACGGCCCCGGGAGGTGCGACCGTCACGAACAGGACCGGCAGCAGCGCCGTCACCGCCGTGCCCAGGTTCTGCGAGATGGCCATGCCCGAGACGCGGGTTCGCGTCGGGAACATCTCCGGGTAGAAGCTCGGGTACACGGCGTTGTAGCCCTGGTAGACCACGCCCCACATCAGCAGCGACATGACGATCGCCATCGGCACGTTGTGAATGCTGATGGCGTAGAGGTACGCGAAGGACAACAGCCCCGAGGCCAGCGCACCGATGATGATGGGCGGCCGGCGGCCGATCTTGTCCGACAGGTTGCCCACGAAGGGGATCACCAGCACGGCGACGATGTTGCCCATCACCGGGATCCAGAGGTAGACATCCTTCTCGAAGCGGATGCCATAGCCCGGCTGCACCGCATAGGCGGCACCGAAGATGGTGGCGACCACCGGGATCACGTTCATGAGCGAGCACAGCATGACGCGCAGCATGTCGCGCCAGCTTTCGGTGACCGCCTGGATCACGGGTGCCTTGGGCAGGGCACCGTCGGCGCTTTCCTCGGCGAAGGCCGGCGTCTCTTCGACCTCGCGCCGGATGATGTAGCCAGCCACGATGACGATGAAGCTCAGCAGGAATGGGACGCGCCAGCCCCAGGCGTTGAAGGCCTCCGCCGGCATGTAGTGCGCCAGCGGCAGGAACACCGCCGCGGCCAGGATCTGGCCGGCCTGGACGCCTTGCAGCGTGAAGCTCGCGTAGTAGCCGCGTCGACCGAAGGGCGCGTGCTCCAGGATCATCGAACTTGCGCCCGAGATTTCGCCGGCCACCGCGAAGCCCTGGATCAGGCGCAGCACCACCAGCATCGCAGGCGCCCACAGGCCGACCTGGTTGTAGGTCGGCAGGAGACCAACGGCCACGGTAGAGAAACCCATCAGGAACATGCAGATGACCAGCACCATCTTGCGACCGTGCGTGTCACCCCAGTGGCCCAGGAAAAAGGCACCGATCGGCCGCGCCACGTAGCCGACGCCGTAAGTGGCGAGCGACGCGACGATCGCGACCTTGGGATCCGAACTCGGAAAGAAGACCTGCGGGAAGATCAGCGCAGCCGCTGTCGCGTAGATGAAGAAGTCGTAGTACTCGAGGGCCGAGCCTATCCAGCCGCTGGCGGTGGCCTTCTTCGTCTGGTGCGTGCCATGCGGCTCATGGTCTGTTGGATTTGCCATTCGATGTCTCCAGTTTCGATTTGCCGATCGGGAACTTCGGGCTGTCGACCGGCATACGGCAGCCTGCATGACAAAGCGCGGGGCCGGCAAAACGTTAGTACCGATGCGGGTCCGCCGCAAGCAGCGAACGCCGTGTGCGCTCGCCCTGCGGACAACCTGTCCGGTGATCGGTTCAATCGAGGGTGATCCCCTACGCGACGCGGAGGCCCGCTCAGCGCGAGCCGGCCTGCTGCGCTTGCGAAGCCATGCGAGCCGGTGCATTCAGCGCGCCGTAGGCGTCGTACGCACCGGCGCGCTGGACGATCTCGAAGAAGAACCTGTCGCCGAAGCTCTCGGTGTAGATGTGGAAGTAATCGCCGTCGCCGCTGCGATCGAAGAGGATGCCGAGCGCGCGCATCCGATCGACGATCGCCGGCGCGATGTCGAATCGCGTCGCGAGGTCGTCGTAGTAGTTGGGCGAGATGGGTACGAATCGCGTCCCTCGCTCGCGCATCCGCTCGACGGCGGTGAAGATGTCCGCGGTGCCGAACGCGATGTGGTGGACACCGCCGCCGCTGCCGCTGGACGCCACGGTGCGTGCGGTGCGCGTGCGCTGGCTCAGCGAGACGTTGAGCACGAAGCGCAGCGTGCGCTCCGCATTGGCCAGTCCGCTGGTCCGGATCAGGCCGAAGGGGTCGGCCAGTTCGAGGCTGTCGCCCGGCACGAGCCCCAGTACGGCGCGGCAGAACAGCACCCAGCTGTCGAGCTGGTCTTGCGCAAGTCCCAGCGCCAGGTGGTCCACGCATTGGAGCGAAGGCACGTCGTTGTCGCCATCGGGTTCCGGGATGAAGTCGACCTGGTCGAAGCCCGCGTCCACCGGGTCCGGAACGAAATGAATCACCGTACCGCCGGGCGCGATGATGGCCGGCAGGCGCATCTCCCGCTCCCCGATCGGGCTCTCGAAGCGTGCCGAGAGCAAGGCGGCGGCGCGGCTGGCCGCCACTTCCGGATCGACCGTCCCGAGCCCCAGCGCGTAGACCGACGGACCCTGCTGGTCGAAGCGCTGGCGTGCCAGCGAATCGGGTTGCGCGTTGACCACCAGCCGGATGTCGCCCTGTGCATAGAGGACGGCCTGCTTGCTGCGATGACGGCCGGCAAGGCGGAATCCCATCTGTTCGAGCACGGTCCCGAGCGCGGCCGCGCCAGCCTCGTCGACGGCGAACTCGAGAAACCGGAAGCCCGTCAGCCGGGGCATGGCCGGCGGATCGAAGAGCCCGGCGCGCAGCGCCGGGTCGGCCCGCCCCTGATCGGATTGAAGACGCGCCCGCACCTCGCTCTCCAGCAGGAGCAGCGAACGCAGGGCATCGGTCGCCGTCCGCCGGGTCGGCGTCTCCCGGAAGACGTCGTTGAAGATCTCCAGTGACAGCGGGCCGGTGTAGCCCGCGCGCAGCACGACCTCCAGGAAGCCCACCATGTCGAACTGCCCCTGACCGGGGAAGTTGCGGAAGTGACGCGCCCACTGCAGCACGTCCATCGCCAGCAGGGGCGCATCGGCCATCTGCAGGAAGGCGATCTTGTCGCCGGGGATGTCCGCGATACCGGCCGGGTCGTCTTTGAGCGACAGGGTGTGGAAGCTGTCGAGGATCAGGCCGAGGTTCGGATGATCGGCGCGCCGCACCCGCTCCCAGGCCTGCGCGAACCGGTTGACGTGACGGCCCCAGGCAAGAGCCTCGTAACCGATGCGCAGGTTGCGCCGCGCTGCGCGCTCGGCCAACTCGCGCAGTTGGTCGGCGGCCCGATCGACCTCGCCGAGCGACAGGGGCGAGGTGTTCGAGCACACCAGGACCAGGGGCGCGCCGAGCGCCTGCATCAGGTCGAACTTGCGTTCGGCCCGGTCCAGGCTGCGCTCGTACTGGGCCTGTGGCATGCCCTCGAAATCACGGAACGGCTGGTACAGGTCGAGGCTGAGGCCCAGGTCGGACAGCATCGTCCGGAGCTCGGCGGCGCTGCCGGCGAACTGGATGAAATCGGGCTCGAACAGCTCGATGCCGTCGAAGCCCGCGGCCGAGACGGCTTCGAGCTTCTGGCGCAGCGTGCCGCTGAGCGAGACCGTGGCGATGGAGCGGTGCATATCGATTTCCCCTGGTGGAGGTCCGGTTCATCGGAAGACGAGGGCGAGCGTAGCGAGGGCGCCTTTGCTGCACAATGGCTGTGCCTTGCACATTGACCGCTTGGCGGTTGCAGCCGTCCGATCAACGTTCGTTTAGATGGTTTCTACGGATGTCCGAACATGCCTCCTCGACGAGTTCGACCGATGCTTTCCCGATCGAACCTGAAGACCACATCGAAGGCCTGGCGCGCGGCCTCTCGGTGATCGAGGCCTTCGATGCAGCGCATTCGCGCATGAGCGCCTCCGACGTGGCCGCGCGCACCGGCCTGTCGCGCACCGCGGCGCGCCGCCACCTGCTGACGCTCTGCCATCACGGCTACGCCAACACCGACGGCAAGCTGTTCTGGCTGACGGCGCGCGTGTTGCGGCTCGGTGAAAGCTTCCTGGATGCGGCACGCGTGCCTCGCCTGGTCCAACCCGCGATCGAACACCTCTCCGCCCGCACCAGCGAGACCGTCAATGTGAGCGTGCTGGAGGGCCACGACGTGGTCTACATCTCGCGCAGCAACAGTCCGCGGCTGGTGTCGGTGGGCTTCTACCCCGGCCTTCGCGTCGCGGCGCATGTGGTGACGCCCGGCGTGGCGCTGCTCGCGACGCTCGACGACAGCAGGCTGGAGCGCTGGGTCGGCGAGCATGTGTTCACGGCGTTCACGTCGAAGACCGTGACCGATCCGGCGGTCTTCCTGCAGCACGTCCGCGCCGCCCGGGAGCTCGGGTACTGGATCATCGAGGAACACCTCGACCCCGCGCTGCTCGGCGTGGCCATGGCCGTGCGCGACCGGCGGGGCGTCGCGGTCGCCGCGATCAGCATGACGCTGCAGATGCGCTCGTGGTCGCGCGAGCAGGTCATCGCGAAGCTGGTGCCTGCCCTGAGCGAAACCGCGCAGTCGCTGCGGCCGCTGCTTTGACCCCGGTTCGGGCTACTCCCCCTTGATGCCCACCTGCTTGATCACCGCATCCCAGCGCGTCATTTCCTTGTCGATGAAGGCCGCAAACTCCGCCGGGCTCGTGCCCATCGCCTGCAGGCCGAGGCCGGCCATCTTCTGATTCACCGCCGGGTCGGCCAGGATCGCCTTCACCTCGCTCGACAGCCGGTCCACGATGGGCTGCGGCGTCGCTGCCGGCGCCATGAAGCCGAACCAGCCGTACCCGACCACATTGGGAAAGCCCTGTTCGCGCATGGTCGGCGCGGAAGGGTAGACGGGCGAGCGCTGCTCCGAGGCCACGCCGAGAACGCGCAGCTTGCCGCTCTGAATGAACGGCAGGGCGGAGGTGATGGCAGTCATCGTGGCATCGACGCGGCCGGCCAGCAGCTCGGTGTAGGCGGTGGCGTCGCCGCGGAAGTGCACATTCAGTCCCTTGACCCCGGCCTCCTTGAAGAACAATTCGGCTGCGAGGTGCGGGCCGGAGCCGCTGCCCGGCGATGCGAACGTGAGGCCGCGCTCCTTGTTGGCCTTGCCGTAGGCCACGAGGTCGGCGGGTGTCTTGAAGGGTGAAGCGGCGTTGACGATCAGGAAGACCGGCGCCACCGCCGTCAGGCTGACCGCCCGCAGATCCTTGCGCGGGTCGTAGCTCAGCTTGCCGTACAGGCTCTCGACCACGGCGTAGGGCGCAGCCACGTACAGCAGGGTGTAGCCGTCGGGCGCGGCGCGCGCCACGAATTCATTGCCCACGCGGGTGCCGGCACCGGGCTTGTTCTCGACCAGGAAGGGATGCCCCAGCCGCCTGCCCAGTTCCTCCGCCAGGATGCGTGCCGAGATGTCGTTGGAGCCGCCCGCCCCATAGGGCGAGATGACGCGGACCGGCTTGTCGGGCCAGGCGCGCCCCGTCTGTGCGCGGGCGATGTCAACGCCGGCCAGAAGGGCCGAGGCCAGTGCGCCGGCGCGGACGAGGAAGCTGCGGCGTGTCGTGTCGTTCATGGGTCTTGTCTCCGTATTTCTCGTGCGTCTTCAGTCGGCAAGCCGCACCAGCGGCGGATAGGCATAGCGAAATTCCAGGTGCGCCTGGCGTGGCTGGTAGAGGCGCAGCGTGAGGTAGAAGGGCTCCGGCGGCGCAGGGAGCCAGTTGGCGCGGTCGCGCGGCTCGGAGGGCTCGACGTGCTGGATCGCGATGCGCAGGCCGCCGTCTGCATCCCATTGCAAGCCGTGCGTGCGGTCGCCGATCGAGTAGCGCTCGATCGGGTTGTCCACCAGCAGGCAATCCGACTTCCGGTACAGCGTGAGCGACCAGAAGGCGTCCACCTGCGGGCCCGCGCCCGGCGGAAAGTAGAGCGTGTAGCGATGCGTGCCGTCGAGCGGCCGGCCCTGGTCATCGACTTCGGCCACGGGATACATCGCCTCCTCGATCCCCAACGCGCCGATCAGGTTGCGCGCCACGCGGGCGCGCAGCGCGAACTGCGTGCCCCAGTCGGTGCGGATGGCCATCGGCATGTTCCATCCACCATCGACATCGGAAGGCTGCGCGTCCTCGCGGAGTGCCTGGCAGACCTCAATCAGCGCCTGTTGCAGGCGCGGCTCGCCTTCGCTCAGCGCCTGTTGCCAGATCGACTGCGCCTCATGGTCGGCCGGCGGCGATGGGTTGCGCGCCCAGGTCGCGTCGACGATGGCGCGATACGTCTGCACTTCGGGCGTGTCGGTCTTGCGCCCGTCCATCGCCGTGTCGGCCACGCGGGCGGCCGGTTGCAGGTCATGCGCCCGCAGGATCGAGAACTGCTGCTGCAACTGCGCGACGCGCGCCAGGTCGACCGCGTCGTCGTCGACGAGGATGCGGCCGATGATCCACACGTCATCGCCCGGCGCGGCAATCTCGACCATGCCCTTCGGCAATGTGCCGATCCATTGCGGTCCGTGGACGAAAAGGCGTTGCGTGCGATTACCCGTGGTGCGACGCCCTGCGTATGCAAAAGGGTTGGTCCACATGTCGAGGAAGCCCAGCGTCCAGTAGCGCTCGCCCATGTCGGGGACTTCGATCACCACCGGTCCATCGGAAAGGTCCAGCCAGGCGTTCGTGTAGAGCGTGTCGTTGTTGGGCGTGACCACTTCGCGATCGCGCGGCGTGAGCAGGCGCTTTGAGTGGGTGAAGGTGTTGAGCCAGCGCAGGGTCGATGCGGCGTCCGGCCCGGCAAAGCCGTGCAGCGGATGCCGGCGTGGCGCGGTGGCGGCACGCATGCGGGCCATCTCGAACAGGGGCAGGGTGCGCAACACGGCCTCGTGCGTCGCCGGCAGGTCCTCGCGCTTCATGCCACTCGCTCCAGCTTCGGCATGCGGTACTCGCCGCTCAGGAAGGCGGGCTGCGGGTGATAGACGCGCAGGATCAGGTAGAAGGCGCCCCGCGGTGCGGGCAGCCAGTTCTCCTCCGGTCCCGGTGGACGCTGGCGCGACACGTACAGGGTCAGGCTGCCATCGGGGTTGCGTTCGAGCTGACTGCGATTGCCCAGCGCATGTCGGCCGATGGGGTTGGCCGCGAAGTAGCGGTCCGCGCCATAGAGCGAGATCGACCAGAACGCGCCGGCCGGAATCCGCCCGCCATCCTCGAAATGCAGGCGGTAGAGGCGATCGCCGTCGAGCACTTCGCCCTGGTCGTCGTAGTCGGTGGTGGCGTAGATCGCCTCGTCGCCAGCCAGGGCGCCCAGGCCCTTCCAGGCGGTGGCTGCGCGCAGCAGCAGGTCGTCACCGTAGCGGCCCAGTCGCGTCGAATAGCGCCAGGGTGCCTTCGATGCGGGGCGCGAGGCGCCGTCGATGATCTTCATGGCCGACGCGTAGGCGATGCGCAAGCCCTCCAGCGTGGCGGGGCGCAGGTCGCCCAACTCGCCGCTGGCGTCGAGCTTCACATGCGCACCGCGCAGCAACTCGAAGGTGCCTTGCTGCGAAGCCGGTGGCGGGAAGTCATGCAGCGCGCGCGCCAGGTTGGCGAAGAATTCGAGCGCGGGATCGTCGCCGCCGGCCCGCCACCGCGCGACGCTGGCCGGTGCGTCGGCGGTCTCCGGTCCATCGATGGAGAAGCCGGCCTGGAAGCCGCGCGCGGCCGCGACGTCCGCGTCTCCGTCCACCAGCACCCGGCCCAGCACCCAGACCAGTGAAGTCGGGCAATGGATCGGCGTGGTGCCCTCCGGCGCGTCGTGCGTGCCGTCCGGTCCCAGCAGCGCGAAACGGCCGCCTTGCTGCGGCACGTTGCGCGTGCCGATGTTGTGGAAGTTGTTGGTGTACGTGTCGAGCAGTTCCAGCACGAAGTAGCGGCCGGTCTGCGGCGGGACCGTGATCACCACCGGCCCGCGACGCAGGTCGATCCAGGCGTTGCTGTAGAGCAGGTCGTTGGCCGGCGTCACGATGTCGCGGTCGCGATCGGTCCAGCGCTCGGCGCTGTGGCCGAAGTGGTTGAAGGGCGCGCGTCCGTAGGCCGCCGCGCCGGGCGTCGTCTGAACATGGCAGGTGCGCACGGATTCGAGCAGTGGATAGCCGGCCACCACCGCCGGCACCGCGCAGTGCGCGATCCAGGCGGCCTGGGGGGAAGTGAATTCGCTTTGAAGGAATGCGTTGCTCATCGGTCTGTCTCTCAATCTCTTAATCGGGTTTCACGCCGCTCGCCTGCACCACGCGGGCCCATGTGGCGATGTCTTCGTGCCATTGCTTGTCGAAGCCCTCCCGCGAGATGGGGTCGGCCTCCATGCCCAGGCTCTTCACCTTCTCGATCACCTCGGGGCGGCGCAGCGCACGGCCGGTGGCCTGCGCGAGTTGCTGCGTGGCGTCGGACGGCAGGCGTGCCGGCGCGAACAGGGCGAACCAGCTTTCGGTGTCGAAGGCGATGCGGCCCTCGACCAGCGTCGGCACTTCCGGCAGGGCCGACGAGCGCTTGGTGCCGGTCACCGCCAGTGCCTTGATGCGCCCGGCGCGCAGCAACGGCAGCGCACCGGCCACGTCGGCCATCGCCACCTGGACCTGCCCGCCCACCACGTCCTGCAGCAGCGGCGCGACGCCTTTGTAGGGCACGTGGACCGTCTCGATGCCTGTGGCCAGGCGCAGGCTCTCCATCGCGAGATGACCGCCGGAGCCGTTGCCCCAGGAGCCGTAGATGAGGGGCTCGCGGCTGCGCTTGACGAGGGCCACCATCTCGGGTGCGCTGTTCGCCGCATAGCCGGGGTTCGCCACCAGCACGTTGCCGCCGTGCGCCACGCGGGCGATGGCGGTGAAGTCGTCGGGGCGGTACTTCAGGTCCTTGAACAGCGCCGGCGCGATGGCGTGCGTGGCGCTGATGCCCAGCACCAGCGTGTGGCCGTCAGGCGCCGCGCGTGCCACCTGCGCGCTGCCCAGGGTGCCGGTGGCCCCGGGCACGTTGTCGACGATCACCGTGGCGCCCAACTCCTGCGAGAGCGATTGCGCCAGCAGGCGTCCCATCACGTCGGTGCCGCCGCCGGCCGGGAAGGGCACGACCAGGCGGATCGGCTTGTCGCTCAGTGCGGCACCGGCGAGCGGCCATTGCGAAGTCGCCAGCAGGGCGGCGCCGGCCTGCAGAAGCAGCGCGCGGCGGCGGGGGAAGTTGCTCATCTCTCGTCTCCTTGTCTTGTAGGCAGTGCGGTTCGAATCAGGCGGGGTCGACGAAGCTCACCACCGCATCGGCGGCGGCGATGCCATCGGCCGTGACCATCAGCGGGTTGATTTCGAGCGTGCCCAGGCGCGGGCCGAGCGCCGCGGCCAGTGCCGCGAAGCGGAGCACGACGTCGACCAGTGCATCGACATCGCCCTTGGGCCGGCCGCGCCAGCCGCCCAGCAGCTTCAGCACGCCGAGCGCGTCCAGTTGCGTGCGCACCCGCGCGGCGGTGGTGGGCGCAGTGAGCACGGCGGTGCGTGGGTGCAGTTCGACCTCCACGCCGCCGAGGCCCAGCACGATGACGGTGCCGAACACTGGGTCGTGCCGGGCGCCGAGCATCAGTTCGGCCAGCGGCGAGAGTTTTTGCGCGACCAGTACGCCTTGTTGCCTCGCCTGCGGTGCGAGGCGTGCGACCGCGCTGACGATGCCGTCATAGGCCTCGCGGATTTCCTGCTCGCTGCGCAGCCCGACGCGCACGCCGCCTACGTCGCTCTTGTGCAGCAGGTCGGCGGAAACGATCTTCATCACTGCGTCACCGCCCAACGTCCGCCAGGCCGAGACAGCGTCTGCCGGCGAATGGACCAGATGGCGCGGTGCGGCGGGCACGTCCCAGCCCGCGAGAAAGTCCAGGGCCTCGGCCTCGTTCAACACGGCCGGAGCGACTTCGAGCTGCGCCAGCTTCGACGGCAGGGCTTCGATGCGGTGCTCGGCCCACTTCGCCTTGGCGGCCAGCACTTCGACCGCATGCGTCGGCTCCTCGAACACCAGGCAGCCGCAATCGAGCAAGGCCTGCCGTGTGGCGTCGTCGGCGATGCCGCACAGCGCGGTAGGCACGTCGGGCGCGGCGGCCACGGTCTCGCGCACCATCGCCACGATGGGCGGCGCCAACACCGGCGAGGCGAGCGCGGCGGCCACGAACAGCACCAGCGCGTCGTAGGCACCGCTCGTGGCCGCGCCTTGCGCCGCGAAGCCGAGGACCGGCAGGTCCGCCGTGACCTGCCCGGTGACGTCGATGGGGTTCTGCGTGGCGCAGAAGGGAATGCGCTCGCGCAATGGCGCGGCCACGCTTTCGGGCAGCGGAGGCAGTTCGAGCCCGAGGTCGGACGCGCTGTCGGCCATCAAGGTGCCGACGCCTCCGGAGATGGTCACGATGCCGAGGCGCCGCCCGGCCGGCGCGCTGCCAATGGCAAAGGCCTGGCCCAGTCGGAACATCTCGTCGACGGTGCGCGCGCGGATCGCACCGGTGGCATCGAACACCGCCTGGTACACCGCGTCCTCGCCCGAGAGGCTGGCGGTGTGCGACATCGCGGCGCGCGCGCCGGCCTCGGTGCGGCCCACCTTGGTCACGATCACCGGCTTGCCGGCCGCGCGCGCCTTGGCCAGCGCACGCTGCAGCGCAGCGCCATCGCGCGCGCCCTCGATGTAGGCGAGGATCACGCGCGTGTTGGCGTCATCGGCGAGCCAGTCGATCACGTCGGCCACCGACACCGTGGCCTCGTTGCCGGTGGTCACCCAGTGGCTCAGGCCCAGGCCGCCCTTGCGTGCCAGCGAGAAGGCATAGGCGCCGAAGGCACCGCTCTGGCTCACGATGGCGACATGGCCCGCCTGCGGCACGCCGGCCAATGGCGCCGGAGAGAACGTGGCGAACAGCTTGCGGCGAATGTTCATCACGCCCAGGCAGTTGGGCCCGAGCAGCGCGAGCCCGGACGCACGCGCGCGCTCCGCGATCCGTGCCTGCGTCGCGGCACCTTCATTGCCCATCTCGGCAAAGCCGGAGCTGAGCACGACCGCCGCGCGGGCCCGCTGTGCGATCAGCTGCTCGATCGCCAGCTCCACGCTGGCGGCGGGCAGTGCGACGATGGCCATGTCGATCCGTTCCGGCAGGGCGTCGATGGAGGCAAAGGCCCTGAGGCCCTGCACCTCGGACGCGCCGGGATTGACGGGATAGACCGGCCCGTCGAAGCCGAGCCGATTCAGAAGCTGGACCGGCATGCCGCCGACCTTCTGCGGGTTTTGCGAGGCGCCGATGACGGCGACGCTGCGAGGCGAGAAAAGCGCATCGAGTTGCATGGGAAATCCGGGAGCCGAGAAGAAGAAACAAGAAAGAAGAAAGAGGAAGAGAGAAGAGCGTTCAGGCGACGCCTGCATTGCGCTCACATATGCGCACCAGTTCCACCAGACGCGGTCCGACATCGGACTCCAGCGTCTTCATGTCGGTCTGGCCGCCCGGCACCGCGCAGTTGAAGAGCAGCGCGCGCGTGCCCTGTCTCTGGCGCGAAGCCACCGCCACGCCCAGCACGCCCAGGCCGGCGTCGCCGCGATTGATCGCAAAGCCGTGGCGCGACTGCATCTGCAGTGATTCCTTGATGCCGGCCGCGCAACGCGCCATTTCCTCGGGGCGTTCCGCCTTGAGCTGGCGCAGCACCGCGCTGCGTTCCTTCTCGCCCAGGGAATGCAGCCAGGCCCGGCCCATCGCGACGCTGGCCACGCTGCGCAGCGCGCCCACGTCCGGGCGCGCGAGCGTGCCGCGCTTGTATGCGCAGGTCTCGACATACACCACATCCAGGCCCATCGCGACACCGATCGAGGCGGCGCCATGCACCTGGTCGGCGAATGCCTGCATCAGCGGACGCGCCTGGGCGCGCAAGGGGATGGAGACGATGTAGGGGTAGCCCAAAGCAACCGCCGCGGGGCCGATGAAATAGCGATCGATGCGCTCGTCACGGTCCAGGTAGCCCATTTCGAGCAGCGTGCGGCACAGCCGAGACACGGTGGGCCGCGGAAGGCCCAGCTGCGTCGCCAACTCGCTGTTGGCATAGGGGCGGGGGTCATGCAGGAAGGTCTGCAGGATCATCAGGCCCTTGGCCAGCGTCCCCGCGAAATTGGGGTCGCCATCGCGCAAGGCGGCGACGTCGGACTGATGCCGGAGCTGATGGATCATGCGTCGCACTCTATGACTGGAGGCGGCGTTCTCAAAACTCAGTTCCATTATTTGGAACTGCTTTCGAATCCCCCTACGCGTGCGGCGCGGCCTCGAAGACGTCCCGCAGCCACTGCGTGAACACGCGCACGCGGGACGACAACTGCCGGTTCTGCGAATACAGCACCGACACCGGCATCGCGGGCGGAGCGAAGCCCGGCAGCACCACCTTCAGGCGGCCGTCCGCAAGTTCGCTGGCCACGCGGTAGCGAGGCACCTGCACGAGCCCGAGTCCCGCCACGGCCGAGCCGGTGTACAGGTCTGCACCCGTGACCGAGACGATGCCGCCGAGCTGCACGTCCGTGATGCGCCCGTCGACAGTGAACTCCAGCGGCAACGCCTTTCCCGTGGCGCTGGAGATGTAATTGACGGCCTGATGCGCTCCGAGCGCCTCCACGCTCTCGGGCTCGCCGTGCCGGGCGAGGTACGCCGGGCTCGCGACCGTGACCTGCGGCAGCAGCGCCACGCGCCGCCCGACCATCGAGGAGTCCTGCAGCGTGCCGGCGCGCAGCACGCAATCCACGCCTTCGCGAACGAGGTCGACGAGCCGGTCGTCTTCACCGATGTGCAGCGCCAGTTGCGGGTAGCGCGCGAGAAAGCCCGGCAGCGCCGGCACCACGAAATGGCGGGCCAGCGTGCCCTGCAGGTTCACGCGCAGTTGGCCCTTGGGCGCCGTGTCCTTGAACGAGCCTTCGGCTTCTTCCACGTCCGCCAGCAGTCGAACGCAGCGACGGTAGTAGGCCTCGCCGTCCTGCGTGAGGCGCACGGTGCGGGTGGTGCGTTCCAGCAGCCGTGTGCCGAGGCGCTCCTCCATGCGCTTGATCAGCGTGGTGACGGTGGCGCGGGGAATCTGCAGGTCCTTCGAGGCCTGGGTGAAGCTCTGGCGCTCGGCGATCCGCACGAAGGCCTGCATTTCCTGGAAGCGGTCCATGGGGCCATGTCTCCGATCGATTGTTAAAGCAAATGGAATTGTATTGACGATCGATGGCTGATTATCTTTTGAGTGGAACAAACGACCATTCGTCTCACCAACCCGCCACCGAAAGGAATCGCACCATGAACACCCCCCGTCATACCCAGGTCGCCCTCGTCACCGGCGCATCGCGCGGCATCGGCGCCGCCGTCGCCCGGCGGCTCGCCACGGACGGCTTTGCCGTTGCCGTCAACTACGCCTCGGGCTCCGCGCAGGCCGACGCGCTCGTCGGCGAACTCACGGCCGCTGGCGCCCAGGCCATCGCAGTCCAGGCCGATGTCGCGAATGCCGAAGAGGTTCGCCGCATGTTCGACACCATCGAGACGCAACTCGGCAAGCTCGATGTCCTGGTCAACAACGCCGGTGTGCTGAAGACCGTGCCGCTGGCCGAGCACAGCGACGCGCTCTACGACCAGACCTTCGACATCAACGTGCGCGGCACCTTCAACACGCTGCGCGAAGCCGCGACGCGGCTCAATGAAGGCGGACGCATCGTCAACTTCTCGAGCACGACGCTCGCGTTGAACATGCCCGGCTACGCGATCTACAACGCCACCAAGGCGGCGGTCGAGGCCTTCACGCACGTGTTCGCCAAGGAATTGCGCGGCCGCAACATCACGGTGAACGCCGTGGCGCCCGGCCCGATCGCCACCTCGCTGTTTCTCGACGGCAAGACCGAGGAGCAGATCCAGACCTTCGCAAAGATGCCGCCATTGCAGCGCCTCGGCCAGCCCGAGGACATCGCCTCGGTGGTCTCGTTCCTCGCCGGCCCGGATGCGGGCTGGGTCAACGGCCAGATCCTGCGCGCCAACGGCGGCGTGGCCTGAGTTCATTCATTCATTCAAGGAGTTCCACCATGCAATCCGTCATCCTCGTCACGGGCGCCGGCACCGGCATCGGCAAGCTCACGGCGCAATCCCTCGCCGAAGCGGGCCACATCGTCTATGCATCGATGCGCGACATCGCGGGCCGCAACAACGGCCGCGCCGCCGAGCTGCGCGCGCTGGCCACTGCCAAGGGGCTGCAGCTTCATCCGCTCGAACTCGACGTGCTCTCGCAGGCTTCCGCCGATGCGGCCGCGGCGACCGTCGTTCGCGAGCAGGGCCATCTCGACGTGGTCATGCAGAACGCCGGTCACCTCGTGGTCGGTCCGACCGAGGCGTTCACACCCGAGGAGATCACGAAGGTGTTCGACACCAACGTGCTCGGCGCCCAGCGCGTGAACCGCGCGGTGCTGCCCTACCTTCGCAAGCAGGAGTCGGGGCTGATGCTGTGGATCAGCAGCACGACCACCAAGGGCGGCTTTCCGCCGTTCATGGGCCCCTACGGCGCGGCCAAGGCGGCAATGGATTCGCTGGCGGTGACGCTGGCCTACGAGATCGCGCGCTTCGGCATCGAGACTTCGATCGTCGTGCCGGGCGCGTTCACGCGGGGCACCGATCACTTCCCGAGCGCCGGCAAGCCCGCCGATGCCGCCACCGCCGCTGCCTACAGCCGCTACGACGGCGTGATGGACCAGATCGGCGAGCGGCTTTCAGCGCTGACGCCGGAGAACGCCGATCCACAGGCCGTGGCCGACGAGATCGTCCGCATCGTAGGTCTGCCCGCCGGCACGCGTCCGATGCGCTCGCTGATTGACTTCGTGGGCGATGGCGCGGCCGAGGTGTTCGAGGTCTCGGAGCGAATGCGCATCGACTTCGCGAAGCGCATCGGCATGGGTGACCTGCTGGAAGCCAGGGTCCGACGCTGAAGTGCGGCCACCGGAAGGGCCATGCGACGCGTCAATACGCCGAATGCCAGAGCGCGTTGGTGCAGCCGAAAGGCGGTAGCACTACGCGCAATGGGGCTTGATTCCGGCGCTGCGGAAGACTAGGCAACCGGCCTGCAATTCGGCGTTCAAGCAACAGTGGACGGACGAAATGAAGACTTTGGACCCAAGCCCGGCGCCGTCGAGGCGCGCGTGCGTAACAAGCGCTCACGCATCTTGCGAATTGCGTCTGCAACGCATCACGGGCTTCTGTCGTATTTCGCCGGCCGTAGCGAATGCTCACACTGTCTCTCCCGCTCGACTGGAGGAGACATGCATCGAGCCGACGAGTCGCCGAGTGCGTGGATCCATTTCTTCGATCCGCTGCCGGCGCCTGCGCGCGACGCGGTGCTGGGGGTGTTGAGCCGGTCGGGGCTGCGCACCATGCCGATGCCGGTCGACGCACGGGATTACGGGCTGATGGTGCTGGGGGCGGTTGATGAGCAGGTCCTCGACCAGCTTCGCATGGCCAGCCGCCGCGCGGTGGTGCTGGTGCTCGTGGTCGCGCCCTGCAGGCTGTCGGCGGCGGAGGCCTGGTCCCTGCTGCGCGCCGGCGCCGCCGACGTGATGCGCTGGACCCCGTTGCCTGCCGACGCCGCGCAGGTGTGCGCCCGCCTGTCGCGCCTGCGCACGGTGCAGGCACTGGTCGACTGTCCCCGCGTGCGCGACGTGCTGGTCGGCGAGAGCCCGACCTGGCGCGCGCTGGTGCGGCAGGTGGTGGAGGTGGCCGTGTTCTCGCAGGGACCGGTGCTGATCAACGGCGAGAGCGGGACCGGCAAGGAACTCATCGCGCGCCTGATCCATGACCTCGATCGCAGGCCCGACAAGGGGTCGATGGTGATCGTCGACTGCACCACCATCACGCCGGAACTGGCCGGCAGCGAATTCTTCGGCCACGAACGCGGCGCCTTCACCGGCGCGATGAATCCGCGCGAGGGCGCGTTCGCACTGGCCCATCGCGGCACGCTCTTCCTCGACGAGATCGGTGAACTGCCTCCCACGCTGCAGGCCCAGTTGCTTCGGGTGGTGCAGGAAGGCAAGTACAAGCGCGTCGGCAGCAATGCCTGGCAGCACACCGACTTCCGGCTGGTGTCGGCGACCCATCGGGATCTCGATGCGGGCGTGGCCGACGGCAGCTTCCGCGCCGACCTCTACTACCGCATCGCGGGATCGATCTGCCGCACGCCGCGGCTCGCAGAGCGCAAGGAAGACGTGCTCGCGCTGGCGGCGCACTTCCAGGCCGGCTTCGAGGGCATCGAGGGCGGCGACGGCTTCGATGAGCCGGTGTGCCAATACCTGAAGGCGCGCGACTACCCGGGCAACGTGCGCGAGTTGCGGCGTGTGATCTCGTGGCTGTGCCATCGGCACGCCGGCGGCGGGCCGGTCACCATCGGCGACGTGCCCGAGGACGAGCGGCCAGTGGGCACCGAACCATCGCGCGATGCGCTGGAGGGCTGCTTCGAGCGTGCGGCGCGCGATGCGATCGACCTCGGTCTCGGCCTGAAGGAAATCGGCCAGGCTGCGACCGACTGCGCGATCCGCCTGGCCATCGAACGCGAGCAGGGCAACCTGCACCGTGCCGCGCTGCGGCTCGGCGTCACCGACCGGGCGCTGCAACTGCGCCGGGCGCAGCAGCGTCCCTTGCATTGAGGCCCAGCAGGCGGGCGATGTTGCCGCCCAGCACTTGCGCCTCGTCCTCTGGCGTCAGATGCAGCAGGCGGATCTTTTCGAGCTCCAGGCCCGGATGCAGCCAGGGGCCGTCCGAGCCAAACAGGATCTTGTGGGCGCCGGCGCGCCGCACGGCCTGCAGCAGCAGGTCGAAGCGCCGGATGCCCGAGGTGTCGGCATAGACGTTCGGATGGCGCTCCAGATGATCGATGAGCGCGAGCTGGGCACGCCAGTCGTCCGCGAAGCTGCCGAGGTGCGGAATGATGAAGACGACGTCCGGGTACTGCTCGGCCAGCAGCTCGACCACCCAGGTTTCGCCGACGAGGTCATAGAGCACCGGCACCCGCAGCCGGCGCGCGGCATCGCAGATCTCCCGGCTGATGGCGGCGTCGTGCCGGTGCACCTTGATGCCCGCGAAGCCATGGCGCTGAACGGCGGTGGTCAGCATCGGCAGCACGCGGCCGCGATCGCGCTGGGCGTGAACCATGGCGAAGCCGATGAAGCGATCGGGCCTGGCTGCAACGATGCGCGACAGGGCGAGGTTGGCCTGCGCATAGTCTGAATGGAAAGCCGGCAGCAGGACGGTGCGCGCGATGCCGGCGCGCGCGGCGCGCCGCAGGTAGGCATCGAGCGGCGCGTCGGTGTCCCACGGCCCGGTCAGGCCGTCGCCCTGGCCGGCATGGCAGTGGCAATCGATGCGCAGCATGGCGGATGGCTTTTCAAGGCATGCATTGCGCGCGCTGCAGATTGGCCTGTGCCTCGCGCCGAAGCGCGGCCAGGTCCTTCGCCGCGTACTTGGCGGCCAGCGCCCGGCGGCGGTCCGGCGGCGACTGGCCGACACCGACCGTGGGCGACGCACCGGTGGCCTTGAAGTTGCCGTTGTTGAAGCTGTCGAGCCGGCGCCGCGCCAGCGGCTTTCCCTGTGCGTCGCGGCCGCAGGCCGGCAAGGGCGCGCCGACCGCCGGCGGCGGCGACTTCGGCTGCGGCCGGTAGACGTGCATGAAGATCTCCTGCGCCTTCACGAAGGTGCGAAGGGCCCGGGTCCACGGCGCCGGGTCGATGCCCGAGTCGATGCACGTGAAGGCGAACTCCGCGAACAGGAAGAAGAAGTCGCCGTTGGGCTCGCCGACGCCGGCGGTGCGGTCGGCCGCGATCGGGCTGCGCAACTGGCCGTTGGCAAAGCGCTCGAAACAGGCCTGGAAGGCGCCGAACTCGATGCCGCCGCGGCCGTCCTCGAAGTACTCGCGGAACAGCGCCAGCTGTGCGGCCGACAGCCGCAGCGCACTGTTGCGCAGCGCACCCGCGGGCAGTGCCTTGGCTGCCGGCACGCGGCCGGCCAGGGCTTCGCTGGCGCGCAGGTCGCGGCGGGCCAGCAGCTCGGGCACCATCGCGCCTACATCGCCGCTGCGCTGCGCCTTCTGCGCCGTGTTGAGATTCGGATAGGCAGGCAGGCCGAAGATCGGATCGCCCGGCAGGAAGCGAAGGTCGTACTGGGCGAAGAACGCGTTGCAGCCCGTGCCGAGAAAGACCTCCACGCGCCGGTTCAGGGCCTGGCCGTCGGCCGTTGCATTGGAAACCACGGGCCGCGTCTCGCCGAGCGTCTGGGGCACGATGTTGAGCGTGCCTGCAGGCACGGCGCCCAGCGCCGGGTTCGCGAGGGCAGCGCGGAGCTTTGTCTCGACCGCCTTCGCCCGGCGTTCGGCGAGGTCGCGGTTGTAGGTGTCCTTTCCAGTGGGGTCCGTGTGGCCAACCAGGCGCACGGTCTGGATCGGATCGCCCGAGACGCGGCTCGCGATGATCAGCCGCGCGATGCGGTCGATGATCGCGTTGTGCGCCGTAGGCACGGCCGGGCCGTCGAAGGCGAAGCGGTCGAGCACCACGAAGGGCCGGTCGCGGATCGTCAGCGTGGGCAGCACCACGGGTGGCGCCGGTTTCTTCTTTGCTTGCCCTGACTCGAATTCGTACGTGTTCTCGAACGCCGATTCGCCGGCGGGCGCGAGCATCTCGAACATGGCTTCGTCGTTCATGGTGTGTCTCCTCGCACCCTGTGCTCAGGTGCCGGTCGTGGACCAGTGCCACGGCTCCTTGGAAAAGTTCTTCAAGCCGAAGCGCGACGCGTTGCGCTGCAGCCACCCGAAGCCGGGCGTGTCCTTGAACACCGAGTCCTGCTGCGAGCCGTACCTGAAGTCGATCGCAAGGCCGCGCTCGTGCATCGAGGTGCCTGGCCGCGCGGTCGGCGGCGAGCATTCGCTCGACGACTTCTGATAGATGTCGTAGTCGGTGGGTCCGCAGTTCTGCTTGCGCAAGGCGATCTGCCGGTCCGGCGGGCGCCAGCCGCCGCCGGTGAGCGGCACGCCGTCGGCCTGGGCGGCGGCCAACAGGGCCTCGATCTGCGGCGCGATCTGGCGCGCGACCTGGATGCCTCGCACACTGACGATGTCAGGCGTGCCCGTGGATGGCGTCGTCGGCGTGCTCGGCGTGCTCGGCGCCGAGGGTCGCGGCGTCGCGCGTACCAGGCGGTCGCGGATCGACACCCATTCGGCGGCCAGCGCGCTGAAGCCCGGCTCGCCGCKGCGCMGCGGCGCCCCGTTGCGCTCCGGATGGCGCGAGAAGAACACCAGGTCGGTCAAGGTGTTCTCGTCGCGGAAGCCCGCGCTGGCGGCACGCTGGATCGCGAGCTTCTCGTTCTTTGCGCGCAGTGCGTCCATCACCGGTTTCGGAAAGCCGATGAAGCTGAATTCCTCCTCGAACTCGGCCGACCGGACGTTGAGGGGCGGGAATGGGCGGTACATGGCTGTCTCCGGCTGAGGCTCGCCTCAGATGCCCGACACGACAATGTGGCCGCCGCGACGATGCCAGCGTCCGGACATCGCGCGCCCGCTTTCGGCTTCGCCCTGGTACTCGAACTCGCCGGGGTACTCGCCCTCGTACTCGGCCTGCGCCTCGGCTTCGCCCATGAGTTCGGCCTCATTGGCCGCGAAGCTCGGCACGTGCGCGCGTGCGGCAGCGAGCAGTGCTTCGCGCACAGCCGCCAACGGTGGCGTACCGGGTGCCGCGTTGCCGGCCTGCTGCGCTGCGCTGGCCGCGACCCGCACGAAGCGCCGCGCGATCTCGAACTCGGCTTCCTCGGCCTCCATCTCGCCGAACTCCATTTCGAGCGCCTTGCTGACTGCAGTGCCTAGCGCACTGCCGATCGCGGTGCCGACGCCAGGGATCGGGATGAAGGACCCGAGCGCACCGCCCACCAGCGGCAGGGCCTGCTTCGCCAGGCCCTTGAGAACGCCGCCGAGCGGCTTGAGCACGGAGCCGACTTTCTTGATGCCGCGACCGATACCTTTGAAGAGCTTGCCGAGGAACTGCTCCCACTCGGCTTCGTTCGAGACGCCGAGCAGTTCCATCGCGAGTTCAACCTCCTCGGATTCGCTGATCGGTGCGCGCATGCCAAGGCGGCGCGACTGGCAGGTGTGGCAGGGGCAGGAAGGGGTGTGCATGGTGATCTCCTTGGATTCATTCGAAGGCTTGTTCGAATTCGCGTGACTTGACGTTGGCCAGTTGGCCGCCTTGCGAGCGGCGTCCGAAGCGGTCGATGACCGCGGCCTCGACACGGCCCAACTGCGCCGGCGTGGCGCCGCGCATCGGCGTCAGCTTGACGCTGAAGCGGCCGGGACCGAGCTTCAGGTGCGTGAGGCACCACAGGTGCTGCTGCAGGCGGCGCCGCAGCGAGTTGGCGCGGCCGACGTAGAGCCGCTCGCCGTTCTTGTAGATCGTGTAGATGCCGGCACCGGCCGAGCGCGGATCGGCGATCGCCGTCGCGAGGCTCATTGTTCCCGGTGCCAGTTCGGCCTCTGTCTCGCCGCGCCACGAATCCGTGCCGCGGCCGGGCGGCTGGAACTCGAACTCCTGAGTTGGTACGTCGGCTGGCGCGTCGGACGGCGCACCTGCCGACGAATCGGGTGATGCGCCCGCTGCGGAGTCGGGCGGCGCATCCGCTGGAGCGGCCTCGGGCGGTGCCGCACCCGAGGGCCCGCGTTGCAGGCACTCCTGCACGCAGCGCCAGGTGTCGGACCCCGGCGGCGCGCCGAAGGGCTCGGCCACGAAGGGCATCGGGTAGCCGCCACCGACCGCCGGCCAGGGCATCGGCGGGCGCGGCATGCGCGGGTGGCGGGGCTGTTGGCGCTGCGGCGGACGCTGTGCCGGTCGGTGTTGCGCCGCGCGCGTAGCGGACCTCGGCGGTCGGCGAGGCGCGGCCCGCTGCGCCCGACCGCGCGCCGGCATCCGGCCGCGGCCGACCTCGCCGGCGAAGGCTTCATCGAACTCGAACGCTTCCTGCGAAGGTCCGGCAGCGAGCATGCCGGTGAAGGGCTGCTCGGCAAAGATGGCAGGGTGGTCCATGACGGTTCCTCAGTGGATGGCGTGGCTCGCCGACGCGAAGGGCGCCGCGGCATGGCCGGCTCGGGCCAGCAGTTGCGCCACGCGGTCGATCTGTGCCTGGCAATGCCGGGCGGTGACGATGAAAGTCAGGCGCGGCGCCAGCCCCTGGCAGCCGCGGGTCAGCAGGGCGCGCACACCGCCGGCGCGCAGCCGGCGCCACAGCAGCGTCGCCAGCTCCGGGCCCTGGCGCGATACGAAGGACTGCACCGGAAACGGCAGACGGCCGACGGGAACCAGCCCGGCATGCGCCAGGGTCTCGCGCAGCCGTTGCACCAGTTGCACGAGCCGGGCGCGCCAGCTCTCGCCGAAGTGCGCGCCGAGCGCCAGGGCCTGCCGCGCGGCTGCCACCACGGCGCTCGATGGCGGGCTGCAATGCAGCCGGGTTTCACTGCCGCCAAGGAAACGTTGGACGAGTGCCTGGCTGCCCGCCAGAACCGCGAGCGGCGCGCCGAAGCCCTTGGCGAGCGAAGCGCCGACTGCGATGTGCGCGCCGCCGACGTCCTGCCAGCCGAGCGATCCGCCGCCGCCATGGCCGAAGGGGCAGGCCATCGTTGGCCCCCGGCCGAGGATGCCGAGTGCCTGCGTGTCGTCGAGGACCAGCGTGCCCCCGCTTTCGCCTGCGATGCGCGCGTAGGCCGCGAGCGGTGCCGGCCGGTTGCAGCCCGGACAGAAGCCGTCGCAGACCACCACCGGCCGCAAACCGTCCCGCACTGCGTCGCGGACCCGTTGCTCGAGCGCCGCGCAGTCGTGGTGGGCAAAGCGATGCACCACCGCGCCCGCCGCGGCGGCGCCCTCGGCGCTCCAGTGCAGGATCGGATAGGCGCCCGCGTCGAGGAGCAGCGCCGTCCGCGTCTCGCGCGCAAGTTGCCGCAGCAAGTCCCAGAACAGGTGCAGCGTCGACGGCAGCAGCGTCGCCGCGCGCAGCTCCTGCAGGCGGGCCAGCGCCGAGGCCGTGTCTTCGGCGCCTTCGGGCTCGGCGAGCGCCGCAGGCTGTCCCCGCGTCAGCGCGGACCAGGGTGGCAGCGAGGCGCTCGCGTGCCGCAGCCCGAGGTACAGCGCGCTCGTGAAGTCGGCCATGACATGGCTCCGGTGGTGTCTCAGGCCGCACGCTGCTGCATCGCCAGCCGCCGCTGCAACAGCACCGAAGGCAGGGTCGCGTCGACCTTCGCATCCGGCGACTCCAGCGCCAGCTCGACCCCCGTGACGGAGCGGTAGGCGTGGCTGTAGCCCTGGATCTGCGGCCGGAAGAAGCGTGCCCAGTTGAAGGCCTGCAGCGGGTCCTGCACATCGCTCCAGTGGCCCCAGCGGATCGACAGCAGAATCTGCTCGCCGAAGATCGCCAGGTTGCGGAAGTGCAGCACGCTTGTGTCGGTCCAGCCCTGCACCTTCTTCATCGCATCGACGCGGTCCATCCACGGCTCGGGGTAGGCGGTCATGATGCGCGTCGGCAGGAACTCGCGGAACTCCGGCCGCGCCAGCATCCACTGCTGCATCAGCATCTCGATGCGCGCGGTGGAGGGCAAGTCGCCGAACTGGTTGTGCGCACCTTGCGACAGGATCAGGTGCACTTCCTTCAGCGCGTTGAGCACCGGGAAGGCATCAGCCTTGACGGTCGTGTCGTCGTCCTGCTTGAAGAAGTTGTTGCAGTAGCGCAGGAGATTGTGGAAGGCCTCGAGGAATCGCGAGCGGCTGTCGGCCGCCTGCATGCGCCGCACCGCCTTGCCTTCGAGCCGCAGCCCGTAGTGATGGTCGTACTCGTAGTTGCGGCGCACGATGCTCAGGCGGTGCTGCTCGTCCTGCACATAGCCCCACAGCACGTTGTTGAGCGGGCGCAACGGGTCGATCTCCAGGTTGGCCAGCGGATCGCGCTCGCTCGATCGCACGTTCTGGAACCGGCGCGTGATGCTGTTCATGGTCTGCACCAGCATCCCTTCCTCGTGCCAGTAGGACCAGATCAGCTCGAGCAGGCACGGGTTGGCCAGCTTGTCCTGCAGGATCCCGGTGCACTGGCCGAGGCGCTCCGGATCGACGTCGAGCGGGTTCAGCTTGATCGCGATGTCGGGCAGCTTCGAGCGGATCACCGCGAGGTAGGGCAAGGTCTTGTCGCCGGGTGTGCCGCCGAGGATCTGCACCAGGTAGTCCTCCGTGAAGACATCTTCGATCGGTCCGACGGGCAGCGGCAGGTCGCGGCGCTTCAGGTAGGCCTGGTCGCGCGCCTCGTCGAAGGGACGGCGGGGTGCCAGCACGCCGCAGTTGACCATCACGAAAGCCTCGGTCGCGGCCTTCACGGCGCGGTAGGCATCCGAGTCGGTGAAGGGCAGCAGCCGGCGGAAGCGTAGGTGCTCGCGCAGCGCTCGCTTCTGGCCGAAGCGCTCGCGCTCGAAGTCGGGCAGGTCCGTGAGGTCGTCGTCGCCGCAGAACAGCATGTTCATGAAGCGCAGGTAGCTGTTGAACGACATCTGCTCGGTGCTGTTCAGGATGCCCTGCCAGAACGACAGGTCGGCCGTCGACGTGGTGCCGGTGCGCAGCAGCGCCACGCCGAGGTCGCCGGTGACCGCCTGCGCCGGACGCTCGCCGGCATCGATGGTGGTGAAGGCGCCGATGCGCGCATCGCCGCCGGGCACCGGGCCGCCGAAGCCGGGGTCGACGATCAGGGGGGCGTAGACGGCATAGCGCAGCTCTTGCAGGCCGGCGGCCGGAATGGTCCAGTGCGAGACCAGCGGGTTGCCCGGGTCGACCCGCGCACGCGGCGGATGCTGCACCTGCAGCAGTCGCGTGGCCGAGTTGGTGTAGTCGATGCGGAACTCGATCACGTCGCCTACGCGCCCGAGGCCCATGCCGAGGCTGTTCGGCGGGCAGTCGTCGCGCAGCAGCGTGGTCGTCGCGCTCACATGCAAGCCGAGTTCGATGCAGGCCTCCTGATCGCAGCCCGGTTCGACATCGAGGTAGACAGGGTCGACCGGCACCTGGTTGTGGCAGCGCAATTCGTAGCGGCCTGGTGGTTGCTTGTGGAAGACGCCGCGGCCGTCGGCGCCTGTGGTCTCGGTGGCGACGTACTGCTCCGACCATGCGGAGGACGGCGGCGGGGAGGCACCGCGGCGCCGGCCCGGGGTGGTCGTCGTGGTCGTGGTGCCCGGCGTGCCGGGCACGCCGCCGGGCTCCGGCTCGACCAGCAGCCGATAGAGGCTGCAACTCGCGCCGGACACGGGCCGGCCCTCGTCTTGGACATGGAAGCGGACACTTCCGGGCCGCAGTTCGCCGGCGGCAGTGGATTGGGTAGCCATGTGATTCTCCTTAAACAACCGTCAGGCCGAGTTCGTGCCGTGAACGCACGGCAAACATCCTTGCGGCGTCCGCTGTGGCGCCGGCACAGGTCGTGGCACCCCGCAGCGCGCCGCGCAACGCCCAGTGCGTCAGCAGCTTTGCGAACAGGTGGCTTTCTTCTTCGGGCGTGAGCTGCCCGTCGGCACGCGCCTGGCCCAGCACCGCGAAGACCATCGTCGGCGGCGCGCGATAGAGGGCCGCGGGTGCGCCGCGCCAGGTCTCGAAGGTCGCCGCGAGCTGCGCCGGCTGGCGATCGGCCACGCCCAGCGCCTCTTTCAGCGAGCGCCCGCGAAGGCTGCGCGGACGGTGGTCCACCAGCAGGCCGACGAAGCCCGGCATGGCGGCGAGGAGTTCGTCCAACAGGCTGCGTGTGCCGGCGTCGAGGCCGTCGAGCGGGTAGTACGAATCCCACAGCGCGGCCAGCCGGGCCCACTGGGGGTGCGGGTACATCGCCTGTCCCATCGCGCAGGAGAGCCGCACGCGTACCCACGGCACGGGGTGCGGATCGTCGAGGCTGAGACGGAACATGAAGGCGCGCGGCAGGCTCACGACGCCCATCAGCCCCGTCGTGGCCGTGATGCCGAGTCGGGCGCAGGACCAGAAGTCGCTCAGGATCTCGCCGATCCAGCGCTCGAACAGGCGCCAGGCATTGCCGCCGTTGCGCTGCATGCCCTGCAGCAGCGGGCGCAGCGAATTCGCGAGGTCGAGCAGTGCCGAGGCCTGGTGGCCGACTTCATGAATCAGCGATGAGGCGATGCCGCTGCCGACCATGCGCTCGCGCGGCACGCGGATCACGGCCACAGGGCTCTCGCCGCCGCCCGGCAGTCGGGTGCGCGCGCGGCGGATCGCGGCGCCGACGCCGCGGTCGAGATAGCACATGAGGGGCGGCACCTCGTAGTAACCCGGCAGCGCGAGCGCGTCGGCGGCGACGATGTCGAGTCCGCAGAGCCACACGCCGGTGTCGTGTTCGCTGCGCTGCGAGATGACGTCGTTGAACAGGTCGAACTGCGTGAGCACGGCGTTGAACTTGAGCCGCAGGATCGTGAAGCGGCGCTGCGCCTCCGCCGCGCTCGCCCGCTCTGCCCGTGCGCCGTGCAGCCACGAGAGGAAGCCCAGCACCATCGCGCGCATCTCGCGGCGGCCGGCCACCAGGTAGCGCTCGGTCGCGGCCTGCGCGCCGGGCTGCAGCGCGGCGGCCGGCAGCATCGGTTCGAGCAGCGCGAAGGGCTTGACCCGTGCCAGGCGCGTGAGCAGGGCGCGCGCTTCCTGGGCGAGCATCCATGCGGCGAAGGGGCTGATGGTCATCGCTCACACCCCGTAGAGCACGATCTTGCTGCCGCGGCGCATCCAGCGGCCGCTGCGGCCACCGCCCATGCCGCCCGAGGACGGTCCGCCGACGGCGCCGCGCGCGGCATTGAGCAGACCGGGTGCGAGCTTCTGGGCGGCCGAGATCGCGGCGCTCTGCGCCACTGCGCGCGGGTCCGCACCTGGAGGGGCCGAGGCCGCCTGCTTCACCGTGTCGGCAGCGAGGCGGACAAACTGCTTGGCGCCTTCGAACTCGCGGTCTTCCTGTTCGAGCGATTCCGCTTCGAGACCCAGCGCATTGCCGGCCGCCGATGCCAGGCCGCTGCCGATCTTGGCGCCCAGCGGGCCGCCCAGGTAGGTTCCGACCGCGGCGCCGGCCAGCGGCAGCGCCTTCTTGGCCACGCCCTTGAGCACACCGCCCACCGCCTGTCCGATCGGGGAACGCACCACCGATCCGACCGCGCTGGCGGCACGGCTCAGCAGGTTGCCGAGGAAGCGGTCGAGCTCGGCCTCGTTCGTGACTTCGAGCAGTTCGGTCGCAAGCTCGGCTTCTTCCGCTTCGTTGAGCACGGTCTCGCCGTAGCTCTCGAAGCTCTCGCCGTAGGTTTCGCCGTAACTCTCGCCCGACCATTCCTGCTGGCCGAACTCGTAGGCGGATTCGTAGCTGGACTCGGGGTTGTATTCCAGCTGGGTGCGATCGATGTCGTGCATAGCGGTCTCCTTGGATGAAGCGGAAGAGGCGCGAGCGCCTCGGCGGTGATCCCTGCGGATCAGGGGTTCAGGACCATCGGCCTGCGGATGCGGAAGGCAGTGCGCGAGTCGCACCGAGGACCTGGGCCCAGCCCGGTGCCAGGTGACGGGCGGCGCGCCCGGCTGCCCAGCGCGCGGCGGACGCCGGTGGCAGGCCCGCAGGCGCTCGGGACAGATGACGCGCGGCTTCGCGGGTGAGCTGTGCAAAACGACGGACCAGCTCGTATTCCTGGTCTTCGGGCGTCAGTCCTTCGAGCTCGATGCCGAAGAAGCGGCCCATGCGCTTGTAGGTCGTGCTGGCCGGTCGAGCGGTTGCGCCTCCTACTGGCGGCAGCGACTGTCGTGCAGCGGTGCGCAGCAGGTTGACGAGTTCGGTGACCGCCGGGCCGGACGCAGCCGGCCTTGCATGCGCCCGCACCATGCGTGCGAGCGTCGCGGCCAGATGCTGCCCGCTCGCGGCGTTGAGCAACTCGGCGGCAAGGCCCGCGGACTCGGTGTCGAACACCACGGCCTTGCGGCTCGCGTGTCGCGTCGCGGAGCCCGCGGCACTGGCATCCTCGAAGAGATCGAAGTCAGGGTTGTAGCCCAGCAGCATCCGGTTCATGGTCGGCCTTTCTGGCAGCACTGGCCTTGCTTCCGCATAGGCCGTGCCAGCCGGAAAGTGCTGCTTTCAGGGGCTCTGGAGGCGGTTCGCGCGAAGTGCGCTTCGTCTTCGGCCGCTCGGCCCCGCGCGAGGCGAAATCCGCTTCGCCTTGCTAGGCGCGACCGGTCTTGCTGCCCGTTCGCCGCCGCGTCAGGGCCAGGTTCGCCGTCATCATCGCGGCGACCAGCGTGACCAGCCACGAGAAGTACACCCACAGCAGGAACATGGGCAGGGCTGCGAAGGTGCCGTACAGGGCCTTGTACGTGGGCACCTTGACGAGGTAGGCGGTGAAGCCGCGCTTGCCGAGTTCGAAGGCGATGCTGGCGATCAGTCCGCCGGCGATCGCATCGCGCAGGCGCACCTTGGTGTTCGGCATCAAATAGAACATGCTCGTGAGTGCCGTCACGCCGAGCAGAAGCGGCCCGAGGTCGAGCACGAAGGCGAGCGATCGCGGCAATGCGCCGATGAGGCCCATGGACGTGCCGAGCAGGTACGACGTCGCCCACAGGCTCAGACCGAGGACGGGAGGCCCGACCGCCAGCATCAGCAGGTAGAGGCCGACCCGCTTGAAGAAGGGCCGGTTCCTCTTGACCTCCCACATCTGGTTGAGTGCGTTCTCCACGGTCAGCAGCATCGCGACGGCCGTGCCGAGCAGGAGGAGCGAGCCGACCCAGGTCAGGCCGCTGGCGTTCGACGCGAACTGGTTGAGGTACTTCAGGACCGTGCGCGCGATGTCCGCGGGAAGCAGCGGGTTCAACAGGGAATCCTGAAGCGCGTCCTTGAAGCGCTTGAACACCGGAAAGTGCGCGAACAGCGCGAAGCTCGCGGCCAGCAGGGGCACGATCGAGAGCAGGGTCGTGAAGGTCAGGCTGCCGGCAACCTGGGGCAGGCGTTCTTTCTTGGCGCGCTGGAAGGTCAGGCGGGTCAGGGTGAGCATGGATCGCGGAGAGGGAAATCGACGGGCTTCGCGGGGCATCGCGCGCCGCGGCGGGCAGGCGATTGTGATGGGAACCCTCGGACTTGCACTTTTTTATGACACGCCGACTACAACTTGCCGCATGTGCCGCCGATACACAGGCTGTCATGGACAAACACCATTCACCGACGCAGCTTCCGAGCGAAAACGTCCTTCAGGACGACGGCGTGCACATGCTCGTATCGACCAAGGGCGTGGAGGGTTCGCGAAGCGATGGCCTCCTGCTTCGCCGATGCGCCTTCTCGCTGGCATGGCCGCTCGGCTATGAATTCCTCGGGCAGTATCGGCATCAATCGGATGGCTTCTGGCACGCGTCGATGCGCAGCCCGCCACGCAGCGACGGCTCCCGGGGTCCTCCGCAGACGGGGATCTACGTGACGGAACTCGACGCACTGGTCAACCTGTGGGCGAACCGTCGGTGCCTCGATCTGGGGGTTCGGGTCTGAGCGCGAGTTGCGGATCCTGGGCACGGAACCTGCTCGCGCAGCGGGACATGACAAAACCCATCCCTTCCGACTTCCGTCTCTTCCCGTTCAATCTCTGCGCCGCGCTTGTGCTCGCCGTTTCTGCCAACGCCGCCATGGCGCAGACGGCCCTCGATGACGTCCTCAAGGCCAAGACCATCCGCATCGCGATCCCGACCGACTTCCCGCCCTACGGTTCGGTCGGCACCGACCTTGCGCCGCAAGGCCTGGACATCGACATGGCGCGCTACATCGCCACCCGGCTCGGCGTGAAGGTCGAGCTGCTGCCGGTGACGACCGCCAACCGCATCCCCTACCTGCAGACCCGCAAGGCCGACCTGGTGATCTCCACGCTGGGCAAGAATCCCGAGCGCGAGAAGGTCATCGATTTCACGATCGCCTATTCGCCCTTCTTCATCGGCGTGTTCGGGCCGAAGACGATCACGCTCAAGGCGCCGGCCGACCTGGCGGGCAAGTCCATCGCCGTCACGCGTGGCTCGGTCGACGACGCCGAACTGACCAAGGTCGCGCCGTCATCGACCGAACTGCGGCGCTTCGAAGACAACAACACGACGATTTCCGCCTTCGTTGCCGGCCAGACGCAACTGGTCGCCACCAGCGCGCAGGTGGCGTCGGCCATGATGAGCAAGAACCCGCAACTGGGTGCCGAGTACAAGTTCGTGCTGAAGGATTCGCCGAACTTCGTGGGCGTCGCCAAGGGCGAGGACAAGCTGCGGACGCGCGTCAACGAAATCCTGGCGGAGGCCCGCACCAACGGCGACCTGGACAAGCTCTCGGTCAAGTGGCTGGGCCGACCCACTGGCGACCTGCCGCAGTGAATTGTTGTCGACATTGGTGTAAACACTCTTATCGACAGATGGTTTGTCGCTGACCATGGCGCGGAATTTGCAAAAGGCACGCCATGACAGCCAGTTCGCCGCGCTCGCCCAGCAGCAAGACAACCAAGGTCACTCGTATCGACCGCGACAGCGACAGCACGGTGCAGTCGCTCACCCGCGCCATGCAGTTGCTGGAGCTTCTCGCCGACGATGACGAGGGCTATCGCCTGGTCGACATCGCGGCGCACAGCGGGTTGTCCTCGTCCACGGCCCACCGGCTGTTGACCACGCTCGAGCAAAGGCAGTTCGTCCAGTTCGATCGCGAAACCAACCTCTGGTACGTCGGCGTTCGCTGCTTCTCGGTGGGCGCCGCGTTCGCGCGGCGTCGTCGGATCGCCCACCTGGCGTTGCCGGTGATGCGCCGGCTGCGCGACAGCACGGGCGAAAGCATCAATCTCGGCATCGCCGACCTTGGCGACATCGTCTTCGTGACGCAGGTCGAAAGCCGCGAGACGATGCGCGCCATCGGCAAGCCCGGTTTTCGTGCACCACTGCATGGCACCGCGATGGGGCAGTCGATCCTGGCGGCCATGGCCGAGGAAGACGTGCTGCAGTACCTGCGCACCTACGGGCTGCCGAAGCTGACCAACAACACGATCGCGCGCGCATCGCGCCTGCACGAAACGCTCGGTGAAGTGCGCCGCGCGGGCCACGCGATCGACGACGAGCAGAACGCGGTCGGCCTGCGATGCATTGCCGCCGCGATCCGCGACGAGCATGGCCGGCCCTTCGGGGCCATTTCGCTGGTCGGCCCGACGCAGCGCATCAAGAGTTCGGACTTCGCACGGCTCGGCACCGTGGTGCGCGCTGCCGCCGACGAGATCACCGCGGCCTACGGCGGTCGCGTCCTGTAGCCCGTCGCTCCTGCGGCGTCTTCCACCGGCGCGCAGCGCCAAGTCATTGATTCACAAGGGATTTCGCTCGCGTTCCCGCGCAGCGGAATAGTCCGCAGCACCACGCTGCGGCGGGATTCAATGGCGCATCTTTTCCAAGATGCCGTCTCCCCACTTGCCCACCCCTTCAGGAGTCTTCATGCTGTTTCATCCTCGCCTCAAGTCCCTTGCCGCGGTCGCCGTGGCCGTGGCCGTGATGCTCGCGCTGCCTGCGGCGCACGCAGACGACAGGATCAAGCTGAAAGCCATCGGCCAGCCGCTGGCCACCGGACTGATCCAGAAGAACAAGGAACAGCCCTTCTTCGAGAACTTCGCCGCCAGGACCGGGCTGCCGATCGACGTGGACTACAAGCCCATCGACACGCTGGGCATCAAGGACACCGAGCAACTGCGCGTGATGAAGGCGGGCCTGTTCGACATCGTGTCCTTGCGCGTTTCGCAGAACTCCCGCGACGAGCCCACGATCCTGGGCCTCGACCTGGTCGGCGCGGCGCCCGACTACGCGACGGGCCGCAAGGTGGCCAAGGCCTACTTCGACACGGCGGACGCGCGCCTGCAGGCGCAGTTCGGCGTCAAGCTGCTGGCCGTCTGGCCCTTCGGTCCGCAGATCCTCTTCTGCAAGAAGCCCGTCTCCAAGCTGGCCGACATCAAGGGCATGAAGGTGCGCGTGTACGACCAGAACCTGGCGAAGTTCATCGAGATGGTGGGCGCCACGCCGGTACCGGTGTCGTTTGCCGACACGCACCAGTCGCTGTCGCTCGGTGTGGTCGACTGCGCGATCACGGGGCCGAGTTCGGCCAACTCGGCTGGCTGGCCGGAAGTGACGACCCACCAGATGGCGATCGGCTTCCAGATGGCGCTCAATGGCTACGGCATGACCATGAAGTCGTGGAATGCGCTCGCGCCCGACCAGCAGGCCAAGCTGAAGAAGGCCTTCGACACCCTGAACGACGACGTGTGGAAGTACTCCGAGGAACTCTTCCAGGACGCCCTGAACTGCAATGCCGGCAAAGACCCGTGCACGACCGGCAAGAAGTTCAACCTGGTCAACGTGCCGGTCACGCCGGCGGACATCGACCTGGTGCGCAGCGCGGTGACCAAGGTGTCGCTGCCGGTGTGGGCCGAGGTGTGCGACAAGTCCAACCCGACTTGCTCGAAGCAGTGGCAAGCCACGGTCGCACCGGTGCTGGGGCTGAAATGAACGGCGGCGCCATGACCGGCGACCGGCAGTCCATGCCGGCGCCCGCCGCCAAGGTGGCAGTCGTCGAGCGCGTCGACTTCAAGACGCGCATGGAGACGGTGCTCGCGACCGTCTTCGGCGTGATCTTCCTGGGGCTGGCGGTTGTCGTCACCGTCGAGACGCTGTCGCGAAAGCTGTTCAACATTTCGCTGCAGGGCGCCGATGAACTGGGCGGCTACGCGCTGGCGGTGGGTTCGACCATCGCCTTCAGCCTGGCCTTGCTGGGGCGCAACCACATCCGTGTCGACGTGTTCCACGAGAAGTTCTCGCCGCGCGTGCAGGCGCTGCTGAACTGGATTTCGATGATGTCGCTGGCCGCGCTCGCCCTGTTCATCGCCTGGGTGGCGTTCAAGGTGATCCAGGACACGACGGCCTATCGCAGCACGGCGCAGACGCCCTGGGCGACGCCGCTCATCATCCCGCAGGGCGTCTGGTACGTCGGCCTGGTGATCTTCGCGCTGGTGGCCTGCGGACTTGCCTTCCGTGCGACGCAACTGCTGCTTCGCGGCGACATCGCCTCGCTGAACAGCGATTTCAATCCCAAGAGCGCGAAGGAAGAACTGAAGGAAGAACTGGACGACCTCAAGGTGCGCCAGGCCTCGGAAGGAGCAGCACCATGAACATCGCATTGATCGGATTCGCGTTCCTCTCCATGCTCGCCCTGATGCTGGTCGGCATGCCGATCGCCGTGTCGATGGCGGCGGTGGGGATCATTGGCGGCATTGCCGCCTACGGGGTCCCGTTCATGGACTCCATCGCGCCGGTGGTGTGGGGCGTGCAGAACGAGAGCCTGCTGACGTCCGTGCCGCTGTTCGTGCTGCTCGGCGAACTGCTGCTGCGCTCCGGCATCGCGGACCGCATGTATATCGCGCTGTCCGCCTGGCTCGGGCGCCTGCCGGGTGGGCTGCTGCACACCAACATCGGCAGTTGCGCGCTGTTCGCGGCGACCTCGGGCTCGTCGGTCGCCACCGCGGCCACGGTGGGCACGGTGGCATTGCCCTCGCTGCAGAAACGCGGCTATCCGATGCGCGCGTCGCTCGGCAGCCTGGCTGCCGGCGGAACGCTCGGCATCCTGATTCCGCCGAGCGTGAACATGATCGTGTACGGCTCGCTCACCAACAACTCGATCGGCAAGCTGTTCATCGCCGGCATCATCCCGGGCATCCTGCTCACGCTGTGCTTCATGCTGTGGATCGCGGTGTCGAGTCTCGCCAGCGGCAAGGTGATGCGCGAGCCGAAGGTGCCGATGGCCGAACGGCTGCGCGTGCTCGTGCACCTCGTCCCGCCGGCGGTGGTCTTCGGCATCGTGATGGGCAGTCTCTACTTCGGCATCGCGACCGCGGCCGAAAGTGCGGCCCTCGGCGTGATCGCGGCGCTCGGCTTCGTCTGGCAGTCGGGCAAGCTGAGCCGCGAACTGCTGCGCAACTGCTTCGTCTCGACGGCGCGCGTGAGCGGCATGATCCTGCTGATCGTCGCGGCGGCCTTCATCCTCAACCTCACGGTGAGCCTCACAGGCGTGGCCGAGGCGATGACCAAGTGGGTCGCAGGCCTGGGCCTGTCGGCCACCGGCCTGATCCTCGCGCTGATAGTTTTCTACCTGATCCTGGGCATGTTCATGGACGTGCTGTCGATGCAGGTCGCGACGATCCCGATCACCTACCCGATCGCCATCGCGATCGGTGTCGACCCGATCTGGTTCGGCATCTTCATCGTGCTGATGTGCGAGCTGGGGCTCATCACGCCGCCCGTGGGCATGAACCTGTTCGTCGTGCACGGCATCCGTCCGGACAAGGGCGGGATCGAGGACGCGATCTATGGCGCGCTGCCCTATGCGCTGATCATGATCCTGTTCACGCTGCTGCTGATGGCCGTCCCGCAACTGGTGACCTGGTTGCCGGCGCACATGTGAGTCAGGCATGAACATTCCTCTCTGGCAACTCACGGCGACGCAGCTCACGGCTGGCTTTGGTGATGCGTCGTTCACGCCGACCGAGGCACTGCAGGCCTGCCTGTCGCGCAGCGCCGAAGTCAACCCGCGGCTGAATGCGCTCATCACGCTCGATGGCGGGGCCGCCGCGCACGCCGCCGCCCAGAGCACCGCACGCTGGCGCGAGGGCCGTGCGCTCGGCGCTCTCGACGGGGTGCCCGTCACCATCAAGGACAACCTGCAGGTGCGGGGCCTGCCGACCCATTGGGGCAGTCGCGCGCTCGCCGGCCTGATGGCCGAGCGCGACGAGTTGCCTGTCGCGAAGTTGCGCGAGGCCGGTGCGGTGATCTTCGGCAAGACCAACGTGCCCGAGTTCACGATGCAGGGCTACACCGACAACGCGGTGTTCGGCCCCACTGGCAATCCGTGGAACCCGGCGCTCACGCCCGGAGGGTCGTCGGGCGGCGCGGTCGCGCTGGTGGCCGCGGGCGGATGCCCGGTCGCGCTGGGCACGGATGGCGGCGGCTCGATCCGCAGGCCTGCGTCGCACACCAATCTCGTCGGGTTCAAGCCGTCGCGCGGACGCGTGCCGCGCGGCAACGGCCTGCCGCCGATCTTTCTCGACTTCGAGGTGGCGGGGCCGATCGCGCGCAGCGTGGCCGATGTGGCCGCTGTGATGAACGTGATCGGGCGCGGCCCGGTCGATGAGGCGACGGCGCCGCGCGCGCGCATCCTGTTCATCACGCGCTTTGGCGATCACCCTGTCGACCCGCAGGTCGCTGCGTTGACCGAGGCGGCGGCGGGAAAACTCGCCGAGCTGGGACACGCGGTGACGACCGCGAAGGATTTCGACATGGCCGAGGCGGTCAACGCGCGCTGGCCATTGCTTGCGCAGGTGGGCCTGGCGTGGCTCGTCGCGCATCCGCAGGAGTTGTCGAACCGGCCCTTCGATGCCTCGCTGTTCGGCCCGGTGATGCAGGCGAATGCGGAAACCGGCCGCAAGGCCTCCGCTGCCGATCTGTTCGACCTGCTGTTCGAGGCCGAGCGCTTGCGCATCGGGCTGTCGGCCCTGTTCGATCGGTACGACTTCCTGTTGACGCCGGCGGCGGCCGCGCTTCCCTGGTCGGCAGGCGAAACGCATCCAGCCAGGATCGATGGGCGCGAGGTCGGCCCGCGCGGCCATGCGGTGTTCGCGGGGTTCGTGAACGCGGTCGGGCTGCCGGCCATCGCGGTGCCGTGCGGCTTCGCCGGGGGAATGCCGGTCGGCATGCAACTGGTTGCGCGCGAGGGCGCGGACGACGGCTTGCTGGCGTTGGCCCGCTCATTCGAACTGGCCCACCCATGGCAGCGCTTCCCAGACCTCTGAGGGCGCAGGCGGCTGCGGTGGCCGAAGTCGCCCCGGTCGATGCGGTGCTGGCACTGTGCCGTGCGCGCACCGACGGCCGGCGCGTGATGTCGAGCTTGCTTCGCCCCCGGAGTCGTGACGAGGCCTATGCGATCCAGGATGCGACCCTGGCTGCGATCGGTCCGATCGGCGGATGGAAAGTCGGTGCGAACGGCCCCGGGCAGGAGCCGGTCTGCGCGCCGCTGCCGGCCGAAGGTTTGCTGTCAGGTGGCGCGGCGCTCCACGGCTCGGCCTGGCACTTGCGCGGCACCGAGTGCGAGGTCGCCTTCCGGCTCGGGTCCGACCTGCCGCCGCGTGCCTCGCCCTATACCCGTGACGAGGTCGCGCTGGCGATCGAATCGGTCCTGCCCGTCATCGAGGTCGCGGAAACCCGACTGGCCGACTGGCTCGACGCCGAGCCCGCGGCGCTCCTGGCCGACCTGCTGTGCCACGGTGGGCTCGTGCTAGGCGAGGCCGCGGCCTTCGAGCCGGCGTGGCTCGATCTGGGGCGGACCGAAGTCGTGATGCGCTTCGACGAGCAGGTCGTTGCGCACACGGTCGGCGAGCATGCCCATCCGGATGTCGGCGGCTTGCTCGTGTGGCTGGCCAACCGCTGCATGGGGCGGGGTGCTGGCCTGCGGGCCGGCCAGATCGTCACGACGGGCTCATGCACCGGAATGCTCTTCGCTTCGCAAGGAACGGCGGTGCGCGCAGAGGTCGCCGGGCTCGCGCCCCTGTGCGCGTTCTTTTGACAACAAAGGAAATCGACATGACTCTTTCGAAGGTCGACACCGTCGCCGAAGCGCTGATCCGCGCGCGGCGCGACAACACCTTGCTCCCTGCAGCTGCGATGGCCGGCGCACTGGGAAGCGCGGACGATGCCTATGCCGTGCAGCGGCGGGTGGCCCATGCGCGCGAGTGGTTCACGGCATCTCCGCCGCAGTACTGGAAGGCGGGTGGCCCGTCGCGCGATGCGATGCTGACCTGCGCGCCGCTGCCGCCGGAGGGTGTGTGGACGAGCCCGGCGCGCGCGGACGCATGGCCGTTCCACATGCGCGGCATCGAGGCCGAGGTCGCGCTGCGGCTCGGACGCGACGTCGACCAGGCGCTCGCAGCGACGCTCGACGTCGACAGCGCCCGCTCGCTGGTCGATGCGATGACCGTCTCGATCGAAGTCGTAGATTCGCGCTGGCAGGAAGCCATCGAGGCGCCCGCACTCCTCAAGCTCGCCGACCTGCAATCGCACGGTGCGCTGGTGCTTGGTGACTGGGTGCCCTTCGCGGATCGTGACTGGCGCGCACAGCGCTGCGAAGTCCGCATCGGCGCGCAGGCGCCGGTCGAACGCCACGGCACCCATTCACTCGGCGACCCGGCGTACCTGTTGCCGGCGTGGTTGCGCCACGCCACCCGCGACGGTGAGCGCCTGGCAGCAGGCACCGTGGTGACCACCGGCACATGGGTGGGCATCCTGACAGCGGGCGAGGGCGATCTCGTCACCGCTGAATTTCCGGGCATCGGCCGCGCGTCGGTGCAGTTGTAGACCTTCAAACCACAGAGGACTGAGACAGACATGATCGCTCTCGACAACCATTCCAGCGGCCGGCACTTCCTGCAGATCCCGGGGCCCAGCCCCGTGCCCGACCGCATCCTGCGGGCGATCAGCCTGCCGACCATCGACCACCGCGGGCCCGAGTTCGCCACGCTGGGCAAGAAGGTGATCGGCGGCTTGCAGCAGCTGTTCCAGACGCGGCATCCGGTGGTCATCTATCCCGCGTCGGGCACCGGCGCGTGGGAGGCTGCGCTGGTCAACGTGATGAGTCCCGGCGACAACGTGCTCATGTTCGAGACCGGCCACTTCGCGACGCTGTGGCAGACGATGGCGCAACGGCTCGGCCTCGAGCCCGAGTTCCTCGCGTTGCCGGGCAACGACGAGACCGGCCTGCCGCGCAGTTGGCGCCATGGCGTGCAGGCCGACTTGATCGAGCAGCGCCTGCGCAAAGACGGCGCGCATCGCATCAAGGCGGTGTGCGTGGTGCACAACGAAACCTCGACCGGCGTGACCTCCGACATCGCCGCCGTTCGCCGCGCGATCGATGCGGCGGGCCACCCGGCCCTGCTGATGGTCGACACCATCTCGGGCCTCGCGAGTGCCGACTACCGTCACGACGAGTGGGGCGTGGACGTGACGGTCAGCGGCTCGCAGAAGGGCCTGATGCTGCCGCCGGGCATCAGCTTCAATGCGCTGTCGCCCAAGGCCATCGAGGTCAGCAAGACGGCCCGCCTGCCCAAGGCCTTCTGGGCCTGGGACGAGATCGTCGAGATGAACAAGGGTGGCTACTGGCCCTACACGCCGAGCACGAACCTGCTCTACGGCCTCAGCGAAGCGCTCGACATGCTGCTCGAACAAGGCCTGCCCGCCGTGTTCGAGCGCCACCAGCGCTGGGGCGAGGGTGTGCGCACCGCCGTGCGCGCCTGGGGACTGCCGACGCAGTGCGCGGACGAGCGGGTGCACTCGCCGGTGCTGACCGGCGTGATCACGCCGCAAGGGGTCGACGCCGATGCGCTGCGCAAGCTGATCCACGAGCGATTCGATCTCTCGCTCGGCGCGGGGCTCGGCAAGCTGAGAGGGCGCATGTTCCGCATCGGGCACCTGGGCGATTGCAACGACCTGACGTTGATGGCCGCGCTCACCGGTGTCGAGATGGGTCTCAAGCTGGCAGGTGTGCCGCTGGCCGGCAGCGGCGTGCTGGCGGCCATGGCGTTCTTTGCGGCAAGGCCTGCGACGGGCACGAAGGAATAAGTGCAGGGGGTGGAAGATAGGTGTTTGCACTGAATGTCGACTAGATTGTCAACATCAGTGTTGACATGAAATTCGACAGAACCTAAATTCCACCTCACAGTCCCGGTGCTGCCCTGGCGAGTCCAGCCCGACCGGCGGCTGCAAATTCGCCAGCGTGCAGGGTCACACTCCCGGCAGCTTGGCGCCTCATGCCCCCGCAAGGAGACAAACCGATGCAACCCACCATGACGGCCGGCGCGACAGCGACCGCCGCGGCCGCAGCGCCCGACACGACCCTCCAGCCCTCCAAGGTCCGCTGGAAGATCTTCCTGATGATGTTGTTCCTCATCTCGATCAACTACATCGACCGGGCTTCGCTGTCCGTGGCGATGCCGATGATCGCCAAGGAATTCGACATCGGGCCGGCCGTGCAGGGCCTGCTGCTCAGTTCCTTCTTCTGGACCTATGCGCTGATGCAGATCCCCGGCGGCATGCTGGCCGACCGCTTCGGGCCGCGCGTCGTCATCGCCGGCGCGACGCTTGGCTGGGGCTTCTTCCAGGCCATCGCCGCCTTCTGCACGGGCTGGGTTCCGCTGCTGCTGACACGCCTGGGCCTGGGTGCCGCGGAGGCACCGATCTATCCGGCGGGCGGCAAGCTCAACGGCATCTGGATGACCCAGAACGAGCGCGGCCGGGGTGCGACCCTGCTCGACGGCGGCGCGCCGCTGGGCGCCGCGCTGGGTGCGATCCTGATCTCGGCGCTCATCGCCGTGCTCGGCTCATGGCGCCTGGCCTTCGTCATCGCGGGCGTCGGCACCGTCGTCGCCGGCCTGTTCGCCTGGAGCTACATCCGCAACCATCCGCGTGAACATCCCGGCGTCAACGAAGCCGAGGCGAAGTACATCGAGGCCAGCCAGGCCCAGGACGCCGCCAGCGAGCCGGAGGGTGCCAGTGGTCGACTGGTCGACTTCCTGCGCTTCCGTTCGGTCTGGGGAATGTTCTTCGGCTGGATGTGCTTCAACGCGCTTTTCTACGGCCTGCTCACGTGGATGCCCAACTACCTCTCCAAGGTGCACGGCTTCGACATCAAGCAGATGGGCGGCGCGGTGTTCATCATGTTCTTCTCGGGCTTCGTCGGCGAAATGTTCGGCGGCTGGCTGGCCGACAAATGGAAGGCTGCCGGCGCCTCGAACACGAAGGTGCTGCGCACGCTGTTCGGCATTTCCTCGGTCATCGCGACCATCGCGATCTACATGGTGTCGCAGATCACGAACCCGGTCACCGTGGTCATCCTGCTGTCGGTCACGCTGTTCTTCCTGCGCTGGTGCGGCCTGTTCTGGTGCGTGCCTTCGATCCTCGGCCGCAGGGCGCACGTCGGCTTCCTCGGCGGCACGATGAACCTGGGCGGCAATGTCGCGGGCATCGGCGTGCCGATCGTGGTCGGCCTGATCGTGCAGGCGACCGGTTCCTACTTCATGGCGCTGATGCTTTTCGCCGCGGCTGGCGCAGGCTTGTTCATCTGCTCCACACTGCTGATCGACTACAGCAAGAAGCTGCCCGTCTAGGCGTCTCCAGTCCACTCTTCGAGATCCGCGAAATGTCCCAGCCCAAACGCATCGGCGTGTTGACGCCATCTTCCAACACGGCACTCGAGCCGTTGACCAGCGCGATGGTCGCCGGCGTGCCGGGCGTCTCCGCTCACTTCTCGCGGTTCCGCGTGACCGAGATCTCGATGGGCGACAAGTCGCAGAACCAGTTCGACGAGCGCACCATCCTCGATGCGGCGACGCTGCTGGCCGATGCGAACGTCGACGTGATCTGCTGGAGCGGCACTTCCGCGAGTTGGCTCGGCTTCGAGCGGGATCGCGCGCTGTGCGCCCGCATCACCGAAGTGACCGGGATTCCGGCGACCACCTCGGTGATTGCGCTCAATGAGCTCCTGGCCGCACAGGGCGCGCGCACGCTGGGGCTGGTGTCGCCGTATGTCGAGGACGTGCAGCAGCGCATCGTCGCCAACTACGCGGCCCTGGACATCGAGTGCGTGGCGGAGCGGCACCTCGACCTGACGGTGAACTTCTCGTTCGCCGAAGTCGGCGCGGACACGCTGCGCGCGATGTTGCGTGAAGTCGCGCAGAAAAAGCCCGACGCGATCACGGTGATGTGCACCAACCTGCATGGCGCGCCACTGGTGGACGAGATGGAGCGCGAGCTTGGCATCCCGATCTACGACTCGGTGGCGACCGTGGTGTGGAAGGCGTTGAAGCTCGCTGGCGTCGACACGCGCCAGATCAAGGGCTGGGGAGGGTTGTTCGCATGAGCGCCACTACCTTCGACCTCGTGGTACGCAACGCGCGTGTCGCCACGGCAAGCGACACCTTCGATGGCGACATCGGCATCACCGATGGCCGGATCGTGCAACTGGGCCTGGGATTGCCGTCAGGTCGCCGCGAGATCGACGCTGCAGGCGCATTCGTCACGCCCGGCGGTGTCGATGCCCATTGCCATCTCGACCAGCCCATGGAAGCACCCGTGCGCATGGCGGACGACTTCGACACCGGGACGCGCGCCGCCGCCTGCGGGGGCACGACCACCGTGATCCCGTTCGCGGCGCAGCAGAAGGGCCAGTCGCTGCGCGCCGCGGTGCGCGACTATCACGAGCGCGCCGAAGGCCGCGCACACGTCGACCATGCCTTTCACCTCATCGTCAGCGACCCCACCGAGGAAGTGCTGAAGAACGAACTGCCCCAATTGATTGCCGAGGGCTACACGTCGTTCAAGATCTACATGACCTACGACGATCTGAAGCTGAACGACGGCCAGATCCTGGACGTGCTGGACGTCGCGCGCAGTCATGACGCGATGGCGATGATCCATGCCGAGAACGCGGACTGCATCGAGTGGCTGACCAAACGCCTGGAGGCCAGTGGCCGCACCGCGCCGCGCTTCCATGCGCATTCGCGGCCGATGCTGGTCGAACGCGAGGCGACGCATCGCGCCATTGCGCTGTCGGAGCTGGTCGACGTACCGATCATGATTGTCCATGTCTCGGGCAAGGAGGCTGTCGAGCAGATCCGCTGGGCGCGCTCGCACGGCCTGCATGTGTTCGCGGAGACCTGCCCGCAGTACCTGTTCCTCACGGCGGAGGATCTCGGCATCGACGACAGCTACGGCGGCGCCCGCTGCGTGTGCAGCCCACCGCCACGCAACAAGGACAACCAGCAGGTGATCTGGAACGGACTGGCCGATGGCCTGTTCACGATCTTCTCGTCCGACCATGCGCCGTTTCGCTACGACGCGCCCGAGGGCAAGAAGCCGGGTGGCAAGGAAGTCGAATTTCGGCACATCCCCAACGGGATTCCGGGCATCGAGACGCGCCTGCCGCTGCTGTTCTCGCACGGCGTGCTCGATGGGCGCATCACGATCAATCGGTTTGTCGAACTGACTTCGACGAACCCTGCCAAGGCCTACGGTCTGCATCCGCGCAAGGGCACCATTGCGATCGGCGCCGACGCCGACCTGGTGGTCTGGGGTGCGACGCCCAGGCAGGTGCGCAACGCCGACCTGCACCATGCCGTGGACTACACGCCTTACGAAGGCATCGACGTCAAGGCGTGGCCGGCGATGACGATCGCGCGCGGAGAGGTCGTGTGGGATGGCAAGGCATTCCATCCGCGCGCCGGGCGCGGACAGTTCCTGCGGCGCGGAAGGCCGACCCTGCTGCCGGCGCCGCAACAGCGAGGCACGCCATGAAACTATTGCTGATCAATCCCAATACGTCCCAGAGCGTTTCGGACCTCATCGCGGCCGAGGCCCGGCGCGCCGCCGCGCCGGACACGCAAGTAAGCGTTCTGACCGCGCCCTTCGGCGTGGCCTACATCGAGACGCGCTTCGAGTCGCTGATCGGCGCCTATGCGACCGCGACACTGGCGGCCGAGCACTGCGACCAGCACGATGCGATCGTGGTGGCCGCCTTTGGCGATCCGGGCATCGACGGGCTGCGCGAGGTGCTGGACATCCCCGTTGTCGGTTTGACCGAGGCCGCGCTGATGAGCGCCTGCCTGCTGGGCAAGCGTTTCTCGATCGTGGCGATCTCGCATCGCATCGCTGCGTGGTACCGCGAATGCGTCGCCGCCAACGGCCTGAGCGACCGGCTGGCCAGCATCCGCAACCTGGACAATCCGCTGAAGGACATCGGGCGCGTCCAGGAAGACCACACCGCGCGCCTGGAGGCGCTTTGCCACTCGGCCGTGCAGGACGACGGCGCCGACGTGATCATCATCGCCGGTGCGCCGCTGGCGGGCTTGGCGCGGTCCATCCGGGATCGGATTCCGGTGCCCGTGGTCGATGGCGTGTCGAGCGCCGTGTGCCACGCGCAGACGCTGGTTTCGCTGGGCACCTTGCCGGCGCGGCAGGGCAGTTTCGCGCCGCCGCCTATCAAGCCCAATCACGGGTTGCCCGAGGGCATTGCGCGGCTTCTCGCGCGGGACCGAACGCAGAGATGAAGCGCCGTCGCTAAGATCGAAGCGCATGCCAAAAAAACTGAGTTCTCCCAAGGAAGCGAGCGGCCCGGTCCGCGAGCAGAGTGTCGACGCGATTGCCGAGAAGATCTCCACGGCGATCCTCGAACATCGCCTGGCGCCGGGCACCAAGCTCGGCGAGGACCGGCTGGCCACGATCTTTGGCACGAGCCGCGCCAAGGTGCGCGAGGTGCTGGCGCGACTGGCGCACGAGCAGATCGTCGAACTGGTGCCGCAGCGCGGAGCGCATGTCGCCAAGCCGACCATCGAGCAGGCGCGCGACGTGTTCGAGGCCCGCCGCCTGATCGAGCCCGGCGTGCTGCGACGGCTGATCGGCACGATGGACGACTTCAAGATGCAGCGACTGCGCCGGCATCTGGAATTGGAGGCCGAGGCGCGCCAGCGCAACGACGCGCGCGCGGTGGTGCGCCTGTCGGGGGAATTCCACCTGCTGCTGGCCGAACTCGCCGGCAACTCGGCGCTCGCACGCACCATGCGCGAGCTCTCGACGCTGACCTGCCTGATCATCTCGCTCTACGACGCGCCGACCGCGACCAGTTGCCGTGCCGACGAGCATGAGGAGATCGTCGAGGCCATCAAGCGCAACGATGCGCGGCGGGCCGAGACGCTGATGCTGCATCACCTGGAGCACATCCAGGAAAGCCTCAAGCTCGATGCGGGCAGCGACGAGGCGGATCTGGAGAGCATCCTCGGGCAGTGATCTCGCTGGCTCCATGCAAATGAAAAAGGGCGGCCCGAGGGCCGCCCTTTGCACATGGTCCGAAGTTGGATCAGAAGGCCACGTTGGCCGTGAGGCGTACGGAACGCGGAATACCCGGCGTGTAGCGGTAGCCGCTCTTGTTGATGGCCGCGACGTAGTCCTTGTCGGTCAGGTTGTAGAGGTTCAACTGGAGCTCGACGTTCTTGTTGATTCGGTAGGACGCCATGGCGTCGAACACCCAGTAGGCTTCGGTGTAGGCCGGCGTTCCGACCGCACCGTCGGTGCCGCGCTCGAGCTTGCCGTTGTAGCGGGCGCCGCCGCCGATCGTGAAGCCCATGGGCAGCTGATAGCTGGTCCACAGCGTGAAGGCATTCTTCGGCGTGTAGGCGAGGACGTCGTTCCCGGTGGCCGTCACGGCCGGACCGTTGGTGACCTTGGTGTCCATGGTCGTGAAGCCTGCGCTGACGCCCCATTGGTCCGTGATCGCGCCGACCACGCCGAGTTCGATGCCCTGGACCCGCTTCTTGCCGGTCTGGTAGTACAGCAGGGTGGTCGGATCCTGGACGACTTCGTTCGTGACTTCGGTCTTGTACAGCGCGCCGGTGAGCGACAGCCTGTTGTGCAGCACATCCCACTTGGTACCGATCTCGTAGGTCTTGGATTCCTGCGGTTCGAAATCGGTGCGATTCGCGCTGTTGCCCGTGCCGCCGGCGGCGAGCTGGAAGTTGGCGCCGCCCGGGGGCTGCGCGGAGGTGCCGTAGGCGGCGTAGATGCTGCCGTTCTCGGCCGGCTTGTAGACCAGGCCGATCTTTCCGGTCCACAAGTTGCCGGAGGTGTTGAGATCGGTCGGCGTGATCGTGCGCGCCGGCAGTACCAGCGCCGTGGCCGAGTAGTCGGTGTTGTAGTGGTCGTAGCGCAGGCCGCCCGTGAGCTGCCATTGCTCGTTGAACTTCATCGTGTCGAAGGCGTAGAGGCTGACGGTGTCGGTCTGGCCGAACGAGCCTGTGCCGTTCGAAAGGCGGTTGTAGCCGACGACGTCCGGGTTCGGGTTGTAGAGGTTGGCGACCGGCCAGGAGCCCGCAGGCGCAAAGGTGGTGTTGACCGAAGCGAAGCCGGGCGCGTAGAAGTTGCCGGACTCTTGCTTCTCACGAAGGAGTTCGAGCCCGAAGTTCGCCGTGTGGCTGAAGCTGCCGGTGTTGAATTTGGTGGCGAGGCTGGTCTGGTTGACGAAGATGGTGTTGTCCACGTCCTTGTTGGTCGGCAGGTTGCGCGTGACCGTCCAGGTCGTCGGCAGCGCCGGGTTCGGCGTGGCGATGAAGCCCGCCGTGACGGCCGGGACCGTGCCGCGGTAGGTGTTCGTGTTGCCGACCCTGCTTGCGGTGAGGCCGCCCAGCATGAACGAGGTCAGCATGTAGTCCTGCGACGTCTTGCCGTAGCGCGTGATGTTGCGGATCGTCGTGTCGGGCGTGATGTCGTGCTCGACGCGCGCGGTGAACATGTTGGCCGTGACGTCGTCGAAGTCGGAACTGGTGCCGTAGAAGTTCGACGAATCCACGCGTTGCGCGTAGTTGAGGAAGGTGCGGCGCAGGATCGGCGAATTGATCAGCAGGGCGTCGGGCGTCGTGTAGCCGGGCAGGCCGATCGTCGGGACGCCGCCGTCCGGCACGTTGTTCTGTTTGACGTAGAGGTAGTCGAGGAACACGCGGGTCGGCGTGTTCAGGCCCCAGGCGAACGACGGAGCGATCGCCGCGCGCTTGTTCTTGACCCAGTCGCGTCCGGCGACGCCGCCGTCTTCGGCCATCGCGTTCAGGCGGAAGGCGGTGCCGGATCCGTCCTCGGCGTTGATCGCGCGGTTCCAGTCGATCGTGCCGCGGGCGAAATCGGCGCTGCCGTAGGTGAGCGAGCCGGAGAAGGCGTTGTCCAGCGTCGGCTTCTTGGTGATCAGGTTGATGTAGCCGGTTGGCGAGCTGCGGCCGATGTCGGTGCCCGACGGGCCCTTGACGACTTCGATCTGGTTGATATTGAAGACGTCGCGCGAGATCGTGCCGAGGTCGCGGATGCCGTCGACGAAGATGCTGCCGGAGGCGTCGAAGCCGCGCAGGAAGATCGAATCGCCGGTGCTCGTGCTGCCGTTCTCGCCAAGGAAGAAGGCCCCGGCGCCGGGCGTGTTGCGCAGCGCCTCGCTGAGGGTGGTGGCACCCTGCTCGCGCATCAGCGTTTCGGGAATGATCTGGATGGTCTGCGGCGTGTCGACCAGCGGGGCGGTGAATTTGGGGTTCGCCGAGGTGTCGACCTTGAAGTCACCCATGCTTTCCTCGACCTTGATCTCCTTGAGCGTGTTCGACGTGGTTTGCGCCGCGACCGGCAGTGTCAGCGCGAACAGCGTCGCGGCTGCGGCCGTGCTGAAGGGTGGGATCGCGCGCGCAACAGTGTGCTTGCGGCTCTTGATATACGCCATGAGAACTCCAAAAGGCAGGACAGAAGAGGTGTGTCTCTCTTGGCTGGTCCTGACATTCGGAGTGGCTGCGAGACCGGGGACAGGGCGCCCCCGAAGGCCTCAAATGATAATTACTCTCAATACGTTTGTTCGAACTTTTTTACCTGGCGTTTTCGTAAAGCCTGGAACTTCGGGTCAACCTGTTGGTTTTTTGCATCTGCTGCCCGGATGGTCTGCCGCCTCGTTCGAGGCATGCCGGTGATCCGGCTGTGCCTGCGCATCTCGCCGATCCTCCCCTGACGTGTCGCCTGCAACACACGCCGGCGTCACCACATCGTCACCGTCGCCCTCGATAGTTCCCGCGTGAGCCCACACGCGTGCTCACCACACCTTTTCGCGATCCAGGATCTGGAGGGATTCCCATGTCGAAACACCGCTTCTCGCTGATCTGCGCGCTGACGATGGTCGCCGCAGGTTTTGGTCCGATGGTCACCACGGCGCACGCGCAGCCGGATGCCAGGTCCCGCAGCGACGGGGACGGCAAGGGCCGGGACCACGACCATGACAACGACCACGGTCACGACAACGGTCACCACGGCCGGCCGCCCGAGCCGATCAAGGTCAAGATCATCGGATTCAACGACTACCACGGCAACCTCCAGACGCCGGGGACCTTCGGCATCAACACCTTGGTTCCGACGGCCCAGCGTCCCGCCGTAGGCGGTGCCGAATACCTTGCCGCCTACGTGGCGCGCATGAAGGCGCAGAACGTCAACAATGTCGTGGTGGGGGCGGGCGACTTCATCGGTGCGTCGCCCCTGGTCTCAGCGCTGTTCTTCGACGAGCCCGCGGTCGAGACGCTGAACAAGATCGGCGTCGAGTTCAACGCCGTCGGCAACCACGAGTTCGACAAGGGCTCCGCCGAGCTTCGGCGGCTGCAATCCGGCGGCTGCAAGATCACCAACGGCACGCCAGATCCGAACAGTTGCAAGGGGCTGGGCTCGAATGCGCCGGGTACCTTCGACGGTGCGCGCTTCAAATGGCTGTCGGCCAACGTCTTCGAGACGGCGACGGGGCGCACCCTGTTCCCGGCCTATGGCATCAAGTCCTTCCAGGGCGCGAAGATCGCGTTCATCGGCATGACGCTGAAGGGCACGCCTGGCATCGTGACGCCGACGGGCGTGGCCGGTCTGGAGTTTCGCGATGAAGCACAGACCGTCAATGCCCTGATCCCGCGGCTGCGCGCACAGGGCGTCGATGCGATCGTCGTGCTCGTGCACCAGGGCGGCTTCCAGACCAGCCCCAACGTCGGCGACATCAACGGCTGCGACGGCAACCTCAAGAACGCCGACGGCACCGACTCCGACATCGCCACGATCGTGAAGGGTCTCAGCGATGAGGTCGACCTGGTCATCAGCGGCCACACGCATGCCGCCTACAACTGCTCTGCCAACACGGTCGACGTGAAGGGCGTGACCGGCGCGCCGGTCAGCACGCCGCGCCCGACCGGCTTGCCCAACCGCGCAGGGCGGTTGGTCCCCGTCACGAGCGCGAGCGCCTTCGGTCGCGTGCTCACCGACATCGATCTCACGCTGCATCCGCGCTCGCACAAGGTGCTCGCGGTGTCGGCAACCAATCGGCTGGTCGACCGTACCGATGTCGCGATCAACAACGCCATCGCCGCGGACCCGGGTGTCAGGAACATCGTCGATGGGTACAACACGCTCGTGTCGCCCCTGTCCAACCAGGTCATCGGCACGATCGCATCGGCCTTGCCGAACACGGCGAATGCCGCCGGAGAGATGCCCGCCGGCAGCCTGATCGCCGATGCCCAGTTGCAGGCGACGCAGCCCGCGTCGCTCGGCGGCGCGGTCGTCGCGTTCATGAACGCCGGCGGTGTGCGCAACCCCGGCTTCGTGAATGCGGCCGCGACCTACCCCTACAACGTCACTTACGGCAACGCCTTCACCGTGCAGCCCTTCGGAAACAGCCTCGTGACCATGACGCTGACTGGGCAGCAGATCAAGGATCTGCTGGAGCAGCAGTTCACCGGCTGCATGGGGCAGACGGCACAACGCGTGATGCAGGTGTCGAACGGCCTGAAGTACTCCTGGAGCGCCGCCGCGCCGGCCTGCTCGAAGATCGTGAACGTGGTGCTGACGCCCACCGACGTGACGGTGACACCGCCCGTTGCGAACGGCGCGCCGGACAACATCGTGGTCAATGGCGTCGTGCAGAACCCGACCAAGACCTATCGCGTGACCGTCAACAACTTCATGGCCACGGGCGGCGACGGCTTCACGGTGCTGCTTGGCGGTACCAGTGCGCTCGGTGGTGCCCAGGATATCGATGCGCTGACGGCCTACCTGAACGGCGGCTACAAGGCACCGAAGGCCGCCTACGATCCGACGCTACCGGCGCTGGCGATTCCGCGGATCACCCAGCTCCCCTGACGGCGATCGAGATTGACGCGGTCACTGAGGACGCTTTTCCTGGCGGTGCTCGCGCTGGGCCTGCCGGGCGTTGACTGCGGCGCGCAGGAGCCCGCGCCGCGCTCCGCGGCGGCGATCACGGACATCCGCGTCAACGACCCGGCAGTGATGGAGGCCCGTTCGGCGCTGCTGGCCCGCGCCGAGGCGGAACTCGCGCGCGGCGAGGTCGCAGCGGCGACCGACACCTTCGAGCGCGCGGCCATGATGCTGCACGCGCCAGACACAGAGATGGGCCTCGTGCGCGCCTATATGCAGGCCGGGCAGTACCGGCGGGCACTGTCGTTCTGCGCCCATACGGCCGGCGCACACCTCGAGTCGGGCGCGGCGGGTGCGTTGTACGCCTGGCTGTTGCGCGCGGGCGGGCAGGGGGAGTTCGCAGAACGCGTGCTCCAGGAGACCCTCCGGCGACTGCCGGGCGACGCCGTTGCCCTCGACGTGGGTCGGGCCTTCACGTCACCTGCGCCTGTGGCAACGGGGATCCTGCTGCGAACGCCACAGCGGATGGCGCCGCTGGCCGTGTCGGAGCGAGGTCAGGCCATCGTCCCGGACTCGGCCCGGATGGTCTCCGGCGGCGTCCTGATCGGCAACGGCACGATGGCGCTGGTGCCAAGCGCTCCGGTCCAGCAGGGGAATACGAAGACGATCTGGGTGCGCAACGGGATGGGACGGACCACCTTGGCGCGTGCAGACATTGCGCAGCCCCTGGCATCGCAGGGCGTCACGGTGTTGCGCCTGGACACGCCGCTGGTCGTCGAGGGGATGCTTGTCATGGCACCGCGCGATCCCTTCGCTGGAAGTGCCGGGTTCGCATTCGAATACGCGGCACAGGAGAACGAGCAGCCCGCCTGGCCCTGGCTGAGCCAAGGCTTCTTCGGCGCGTTCCAGGGCCATGAGGGACGGCGGAAGCTTGGCATCGGGGTAGCCGGCAGCACCTATGGAGGTCCGGTTCTCGATGCCGCTGGCCGTCTTGCGGGCATGGTGTTGCCGGACGACGCGAACGAGATCGCGATGCTGCCGGTTTCGCGATGGAAGGATTCGTTGACGAGCGAGTCGCCGGTCGCGGCGGCGACCTCGTCAGTTCCGGCCGCCACCGGCCGGCCGGGTGGCGCCATCCCCGCCGACGAGGCCTACGAAAATGGTCTGCGCGTTGCGCTCCAGGTCATCGTGCTGCGTTGATGACGCTGTCATCGACTCGAAATGCGCCGCGGGTAGCCTCCTCCTTCATTGAAGGCCGACGTCGGCGGAAACACCAGGAAAAGAACAGCATGAAGGTCATGCCCATCACGAAGATCATCGCGACCACGGCTGCCGCATGGATGCTCGCAGGCGGCGCGCTCGCACAGTCTCCGGCGGGAAGAAATCGCGGCGATTTCGACAGTGAAGCCATCGCAGCCTCGCGTGCCGCGGATCAGAACGTGCCGCTCGGTTCACGGACGGTCGAGTCTTCCAGGGCCGGCTGAGCTCAAAGTTCGGCGAATTCGCTGTCGGCGTCGTGCGCGCGCTGGCGCCAATCGTCGATGAATGCCTTGGATCGCTCCCGCAGCGATGAGACGATTTGACTTTCGTCCACGAGTACGTCGCGCAGTGCGATCCGGCACCGGAACGCGCCATCGAGAAACAGCTCCGCGCGCGCCGAATAGCTGCGCGCGAAGCTGTCCCACGCCAGCATGATCTGGACGTTCCATCCGTCGTAGTCGAAGTCGGTCCTTTGAGAACTCGTGTACATCCGTTTGCTTCCTGCGGGTCGCCGGCAAGGTGGCGGGGCCCTGGGGGTGCATTAAACCGGATTTCGGCTGCCTGGCGGCGCAGGCGGGGGTCTGCTTGTTCCCCCGCTCCAGGCGCGAGAAGAACTTCAGTTGGCGCCGTTCACCAATCGAAGCCAGGCCGGAAACTCCCGGTCGAACTCCTGGGGAGTCACGGCTGAAAGGTGTTCGCAGGCGCTGTTGGGCAGCGCGACACTGACCTCGCGATGCCAGAGCACGATGCCGACCAGGCGATTGACGAGGATTCGTTCCTCGCGCGGGACGGGGTATTCCGATACGTGACGAGGCAGTCTTTCCATGGCGACCCGGCGCCGGATCTCTACGTCGAGCCAGCCTTGTCGCTGGGTCCTGATGCACACCGATCTATTCAACCAGAGCTCGAGGTAGAACTCGCGCAATGCAAGAGCGATCAGGATGAGCATCGCGATCAACATGAAAAATGCGCTCTAAGTCGGTGTGATGAAAGAGGTAATCAGGACTAATGATCAGAAGATTAGGCAACCCCGACTGGGCGCGCAATACGGCGTTCGCACTAGAGGGCCCAACTTGCCCGCGAATTCCGCGATGTGTCGCGTGCGAGCAACCCAGGAGCGGATCGAAGCCCAACGAACACGACGGGGGCCGGTCCTCAGGCAGGCACGAAACTGAGGTGAGCCTCGTGCGGCAGACCGTCGCGGACCACGTCGCGCGCCTCGTCATCCGCAAAATCGAACAGCGCATCGGGGATCTGGCCTTCGTCGAGCGCGAAGAGCATCTCGAGCGCATCCTGCTGGGCCTCGGAGAAGGTGCCGACCTGCGTCAGACGGTTGAACTTTGCGGCCGTCTCCTTCGGCGCCAATTGATGCAGTTCGAGCAATTCGAGCACGAGTTCAATCTGCGATGGAGTGAGAGGTTGGGGGGCGGCGGAAGATTTCATGGCGGTTGATCCTTTCGGTCTGGCTCGAGACTGTTCGTTGCCTGAAAAACAGTCTCAGCGCGATGTCTTAAGCATCGCTGAAGACCCTCGAAGATCGTTTTCTCGGCTTGGAAGATCGCAGGCCTAGGCGTGAGGAAAGTCTCGTCAAGCCGCACGGCGCGATGCGCTCACCGCCGTCGTGATGACCCGAGCCAGCCCTCCAGGGACATAGCGCTTCAGAGCACCATCTTGATGATCGTGAAATCGTCCTCGAGCACGCCGGGGCCATGGGCTGCCCGTGCAAAGTCCAACAGGGTGTCGAGTTCGGACTCCCCGTCGCGGACCGGCCGACCGAGCATGTCGGTGAACGCCGAGAACGCCAGCATGGATCCATCGGGCTTGTTGATTTCGTAGGTTCCGTCGCTGAAGACGAAGAGCCTGGCGGGCGACGGCAGGACGCATTCCTGGTCCTTGTAGGTCGCGGTCGGCGAGATGCCGACACAAGGTCCGGATGCCGGCAACGGGCGGGCATCCGCAACGGCATCGCAAGGGCCGCTGACGAGCACGGCCGGCGGGTGGCCGGCAGAGGCGTAGCGCAGGCAGCGTGTGCCGCGGTGATAGACGCCGTACCAGACGGTGCAGAACAATTCGCCGTGGCTCTCCATCTGATAGGCCTGATTGAGCGCGGCGAGCACCTCTGCCGGCTTGTGGAAGTCGGTTCGCGACAGGGCCTCCGAGCGCAGCGTGTCGGCGACCGCCACCGAGAGAAGCGCGGAGCCCACCCCATGACCGCAGACGTCGATCAGGTAGAGCGCGAAGTGCTCGTCGTCGATCCAGTGGTAGCCGAAGGAATCGCCTCCCAGTTCCGTCGAAGGAACGAAGCGCCAGTCGACAGCCAACGGTTCGGACACCGGCGCCGGCAGCATGGCGCGGACGTAGCGTTCGGCATCACGCAGTTCCTGCTGCAACCGGTCGTGGGTGATCAGCAAGGCCTCGCGGGAAGCGGCGAGCTCATCGTGCGCACGCGTCAGCTCCTGGTTCGCCGATTCGAGCTGCGCGATGAGCCGGGCCTCGCGCTGGCTGAGCAAGGTCATGTCATAGGCCTTCTGCTGCACCAGGCGGGCCTCCTCGTATTCCGCCGTCACGTCGAGAAGAAGAACCCAGACGGTGCCGTCATCCGCGAAGAAATGGACGTCCGCCACGCGGCCGCTGGGCATCTCCATCGAACGGATGAGGAAAGGCGTTTCCACCAGCGGCAGCAGCCCTTCGAGGAACGGGATCTGGTCGCTGGCGGGCCCGCCGGACTGAAGGTCGGCCAGACCGTAGTGCGCCAGGTGGCCGCCGGCCTGCATCAGGTTCTGCGAGTCGTCGATGACCAGATGCGCAAGAACACGTTGCGCGTGCAGCAGCATCAGCAGCGAGTCGGAGATCCGCGGTGGAAGGTCGAGCATGACCTATCGCGCCAGGCGCGCCGCTAGTTCCTGGAAGGTCTCCTCGACCGCGAGGCCCGTCTTGGCGCTGGTACGGCGAAAGGTCCAGCCCGCAGCCTCCAGCGTTTCGATCCGTTCCTGCGGGATCGCCCAGTCTTCCACGAGGTCGGTCTTGTTGAGCAGCACGAAGAACGGAACGCCGCCGATCTCCGCACTGATGCGCCGCTGGATCGACTCCGCGGTGTCGAGGGTTTCAGGACGCGTGCTGTCGACGACGAGCAGATAGCCGGCAGCGCCGCGCAGGTAGCTCACACGCACGGCCGCGACCTCATCCTCGCCGGCGATGTCCCAGAGAATGAGTGCCATCTCCTCCGCGTCGACGGCGACCACCTTCTTGTCGATCTTCACTCCCACCGTGGTGAGGTAGGCGTCCGAGAAGATGGTGTCGACGAAGCGGCGCACCAGGCTGGTCTTTCCCACGCCGAATGCGCCGAGCAGGCAGATCTTCTTTTGCAGCATCGCTACTCGCCAGAACTCACGACGAAGGAGACACGACGGTTCATCGACAGTTCGTCTTCGCTGGCGCCGGGCCGCAACGGCTCCAGGGGGCCGGCGCCACGCACGGCGAGGAATGTCGGGTCCACGCCGCGCGCACGCAGCATGGAGCGAACGACTTCCGCACGCCCCAGGCTGAGGGCGAGGTTGGAGTTTTCCTTGCCGGTGGCATCGGCATGGCCGACGATCGTGACCTTCACCGGGAAGCCGAAGGTGCGCGACACCTGGATCAGCTCGCGCACTTCGGCGGCAAGGGCGTCTAGCTCGCCTTCCTGGCTGACTGCGGGCCGCGCCACGTTGTTCTCGAAGTGAATGAGGCGGGCCTGGATGGCGTCGTGCAGGCGAACGTAGTTGGGATCCTGCACATCCTGGAGCGCGCTGAGGTCGATCGTCGGCGCGCCGGCAGGCAAGGTCAGCAGGAAGGCCCGCGCCTTTTCCATCCAGTAGGGCGTTGCGCTGCCCGTGACGCGCACGCCGCTCGCGTCCTGCGACAGCCTGACCGTCGCCGGCGGATTCAACGTGGCTTGCAAACGCTTCAACATGATGGCCGGATGCAGCGCCTGGTAGGGCTCCCAGCGGCCGACGACCAGCGATGGGTCCAGGCGGGACTGCCCCAGCAGTGCTTCAGGAGGCATCGCCAGCGGGTCGCGCAGACCTGACACCAGCCACCTTCCGTCGCGCCGTTCGAAGCCTGTCACGACGATGCCAGGTTGCTCTTGCAGCGCCGCGACGTAGGCGCTGACGCGCTGGCGCTCGACGATTCGCTGGCCGACCCAGTAACCCAGGGCGACGAGCAGCGCCAACGGGATGATCCAGAGCAGCGGCGAAATCTTCCTGTGCGTCTCGGCGGTCTGCGACAGCAGGCAAGGCCGCATGCGCTCGGCGGCTTCCTCGAAGGGAGCGGTGTCGCCGCTGAATTCATCAAGCTCTGCGTGCCATTGCTCGTGGATGGATCCCAGCGTTTCGCCCAGCCGCGTGCGCACCATCGCAGGCGGATTTCCGTGGATGACGGCGGCCAGGAAGGCGGACGGACCTTCCTCGCACCACAGCAGCAGGTCGCCGAGGCGCAGGCTGTCGATGCTGCGGCCGCTCGCGCCGCCACTGCCGGATTCATCGAACGAGTCGCGCACGAAATCCTGGATCGCCGAGAGCATCGCCGAGACCAGTTGCGGGTCGCGCGTGGTCGCATCGTCCCTCGCCACGTGCGCGAGCAACAGGCCGGTCTTGCGATGGACCAGGAAGAGGTGCTCGACGCTGAACACCGCGGTGTGCCGCAGCACCACCTCGGCGAAGGTGCTCCCACTGCGCCATGCTTCGATGCGCCACTTGAGGCCGCGCCAAGACAGGCTGTGCTTGAGCGCCTGATTGATCGATTGCAGAGAACCCTCCAGCGTCTCGGCGATCGCCTTGCGGATCGCCGGCCCCATCACGGGATAGAGGATGTCGACCATCGTGCCCGGGTTCTTCTGGATCGAGGCCTGGGTGGCCCGCTCGACCGTGGGTGCGATGGCCTGGCCGAGGCGATCGTCCTTCGCCGCCGCCGCCAGCCTGAAGGCGGCAGGGAGCACCGTGCCTACCGCGTCGGCGAATTCGTCCGGGTCGTCGATCTTCTGCTGCAGCCGTGCCAGTGCCGCCTGCTCGGGTTCGAGCAGCACGCCTCGCAGGGCGTCCAGCCGCGGATCGGCGTCAAGCCGGCTCGGCACTGCCGCGGCCACGCTGGGATCGACGCAACGCGCCAACTCCATCAGGAGGCCGGCCAACCGCGTGTTCTTATCTTCGCTGGAAGCGCTGCCGGGCGCACTCGTCGCGGTCAGCGACAGGCGCGCGTTCACCTCGCCTCCGCCCGGGCGTCCGGTCGAACGTGGTGAACTGGCGCGCCAGACGCGCGGTTCACCCGCGCTCGATGCCGTTGCCGCCCTTGGGCGCGACGTCCTGATTCAGGCATTTGGCGATCTCGACGAACAGGCCCGCAAGCAGGTTGCGATCGGTCTTCACGTTGCTGAGCTCGGCGAACATGCGCTCGGTCGTGGCGCGACTGTCGTCCTGGCGCTTGCGCATTTCTTCGCGCAGGCCCTGGATCTCGTGGCTCAGTCGGTCCGTGAAATCGCGCTCGTGCCGCGCGAGCTGGTCGGACAGCTGCGCCAGGCGCTTCTCCAGCGTCTGGGTGTGATCCCGCAGGCTGCGCTCCAGCTCCTTGTCGGCATCGGAACGCAGGTCCTTTTCCTCGCGGAACTGGCCGGCGACCGATTCGAGCTGCTTCTTCATCGTGGATTCGAGACTTGCCAGGTTCCGCGTCGACTCCGATTCGATGTCGCGCAGCCTTTGCTGGAAGCGGTCCTCGAGAATGGAGAAGCGCTTGTCGTAGTCCTGCATCTGGTTGCCGAACAACAACTCGCGCATCTTGTCGACACCGGAACTCTCGCCTGCACCGTTGGGCTGTGCGGCGACGAGCGCCGCCTGTGCCGCCAGCGCGCTCTGCGTATCGATGCCTTGGGGGATTTTGGCTGCAGTGGCCATGGGTTTGACTCCTCGGTTGTGGATGGTGGGTTGTCGAAGCTGGATCAGTGCGGTGCCGACGCCCGGAAGAGAAGCGTCAGGCAATTGCGGCCGTCTTCGTGGCGGTAGCGCAAGCCATCGGAGAAGTGGCGAAGGATCGGAATGCCCCAGCCGCCGATGCGTGCATCGTGGACGCTGGTCGCCGGTGGCGGCGCGGGCACCTGACGCGGGTCGAACTGGCTGCCCTCGTCCTCGACGTCCAGGGCCACGTCCTGGCCTTGCCAACCCAGGTGCAGGAAGATGCGCTGCGCATGATCGCTGCAGGCATAGGTCATGATGTTCGTCACGACCTCGGCGGAGCAGAGATCGAGGTTCTGAGCGACTCTGTCCGGCAGGTGCTGTTGCTCTGCCCAATCGTGCACCCAGGCACTGACGCGAGGCAGCTCGCGCAACTCGCTGTCAACGATCAGGGATGCCTGTGGCTCCCCGTCGATCGGAGTCATCAGCGGCTCTCGGCAGCCGCCATCAGCGCGCTGCAGGCGGTATCGACGTCGGGGTAGACCGGGATGATCGTATCGATCCCTGCCATCTTGAGCACCTCCGCGACAAGGGGCTGAGGATTGGCGAGAGCCATCACGCCACCGCGCGATGACTGCGCCCTTGCATTGATCACGAGTGTGCGGATGCCGATGGATGCCAGGAAGGACACTTCGGACATGTCGACCACGGCAAGAAGCTTCCGGGTCGCCACGAGTGCCGCAAAACGCATGTCGATGTCGTGCCCGCCGATGCTGTCCATGCGTCCGACCAGGCTGATTTTTTCCACGCCGTCAGCCAGCTGTTCGCTCCTCAGGTCCATACACTCTCCGCAGTCGATATCGATGGGGTCTGAATGGGGTCCTACATGCGAGAACTGTCTCGTTTGCAAGTTCTTCTTGTTTCTAAAAGAAAACAAGAGCGACTTACCAGCAATAGATAGAGAGCAACAGGTAGAACCTTTTTCTAGCTTACGCCCAAATCGCGGTCACGTCGACAGAGTGCCGATGCGTCAATGCATGCGCGACGGGCTTCTGAAGCGTCTCGTTACCGATCGTTGCGTGCGGGCACGTTATGCAGGGCTTCGACAAGGCGCTCGACGCGGATCGGCTTGGTGAGGTAGTCGTCCATGCCCGCCGCGAAGCACATCTCCTGGTCGCCCTGCATCGCATTGGCTGTCATGGCGACGATGCGCGGACGCTGCGTCGCATCGAGCAATGTGCAGATCTGGCGCGTTGCATCGAGCCCGTCGAGTTCGGGCATCTGCACATCCATCAGCACCACGTCGTAGGTCTGTCGCTGCACCGATTCGACCGCCTCGATGCCGTTCGAGGCGAGATCGGCGCGGTAGCCCATCTGCTGCAGCAGGCGCATCGCGAGCTTCTGGTTCACTGCGTTGTCTTCGGCGAGCAGGATGCGCAAAGGATGGCGCGTCGCCATCGTCGGATCGATCTGCGGCTTGGCGGCATTGATGGGCGCAGCCTTGGCGGCAGGCTCGTCCGCGAGCACGTTCACCAGCGTGTCGAACAGTTGGGACTGGTGGATCGGCTTCGACAGGAACGCATTGAACAGCGATTCCGCGTCGCCCACTTCGCGACGGCCCAGCGAACTGAAAAGCACGAGCGGCAATGTCGTGTTGTTGGCACGAATCCGCCGTGCCAGGTCGACACCGTCCATCTCGGGCATGTGCATGTCGAGGATCGCGACATCGAAGCGCTCGCCCTTTGCAAGCCATTGCAAGGCTTCCGCCGGCGACTCGGTGTCGCGCGGGGCCATGCCCCACTTGCCGGTCTGGAGGTCGAGCACGCGTCGGTTGGTGGCGTTGTCGTCGACGATCAGCACGCGCTTGCCCTGGAGATCGAGGTGCACGCCGCTGACCGTCGGGCGCTTGCTCGGCGGGGCTTCCGCCGTCTGCGCCTCGATGGTGACGTAGAAGGTCGAGCCGCAGCCCGGGCCATCGCTCTCCACCCACATCGTGCCGCCCATCAGTTCAGCCAGCCGCTTGCTGATCGCGAGGCCCAGGCCGGTGCCGCCGTACTTGCGCGTGGTGCTGGAGTCGGCCTGCGAGAAGGACTGGAACAGCCGACTCTTGCCACCTTCCGACAGGCCGATGCCGGTGTCGCGCACGGCAAAGGTGAGGCCGATCCTGTCTCCGCCCTGGGCGGTCGCGCTGACCGTGAGCACCACCTCGCCGGTCTCGGTGAACTTCACCGCGTTGCTCAGCAGGTTCAGAAGGATCTGCCGCAGTCGCGTGAGATCGCCGTTCACGCCCACCGGCACATCGCCTTCGAACACGTAGGCGATGTCGAGCTTCTTCTCGGCCGCGCGCGCACTGATCAGGTCGAGCGCCGACTCGACGCAGTCGCGCAGGTCGAACGGATGCTGCTCGACGTCCATGCGACCCGCCTCGATCTTCGAGTAGTCGAGGATGTCGTTGATGATGGTCAGGAGCGCATCGCCCGAGTCGCGGATGGTCGAGACGTAGTCCTGCTGCTCGCTGTCGAGCGGCGTGTCGAGCAGCAGGCCGCTCATACCGATCACCGCATTCATGGGCGTGCGGATCTCGTGGCTCATCGTCGCGAGGAAGGCGCTCTTCGCTTCGTTCGTCGCCTCGGCGGCGGCGCGTGCCTCCTTGGTCTCGTTGAACAGGCGCGCGTTCTGGATGGCGATGACGGCCTGGTCGGCGAAAGTCTCGAGGAGCTTGATCTCCTTGTCCGCAAATGCTTCCGGCGGCTGGCGCGCGACGTGGATCGATCCGATGTATTGGCTCTCCCATATCAATGGGGCAATCAGGATCGCGAAGTTGCCCATGTAGTCGGCGACCTCGCGCATGAACGCGGGCAGATGCGGCTCGGCGAGCACATCCGGGAGATGAAGGACCTCGGGCCCCGCCATGGAATCGCCGAAAGCCGAATGATCGATGGGCCGGGGATAGAAGCGCTCCAGCGTTTCGCGGGCGGACCCGCGGTGTGCGCCCAGGTGCACCAGCCCGTCGCTGCCGATCAGCGAGATGCCGAGTTGCGTGCCGGAGAACAGCCGCTGGCAGCTCTCCAGGATCTTGTCGAACACCGGCTGGGCGTTCTCCATCGATTCGCTGATGACCTGCAACACGTCCGCCGTCGCGGTCTGCCGTTCGAGCGCATCGCGGGTCTCGTGGATGAGTCGCACGTTCTCGGTCGCGAGCACGGCCTGGTCGGCAAAGAGCTGGAGCAGGTCGATCTGCCGCTGCGGTGTCTTGCCGGGTTCCGGCCACGCGGTGGTGATGGCGCCGATCGGCACGCCGTCCTTGAGCATCGGCGCGCAGATCATGCGGCGCCGGTTCCCGCTGTTCGCGAGCCGCCGGTCGTAGTCGGGATCCGACCACGCATCCTCGATGCTCAGTGGCCTTCTCTCCAGGATGACGCGGCCGTTGAGCTGGCGCGGATCGGGCGGCGCGGGCCACACCGCGCGCGCGGCTTCCAGCGCCTCCGGGGTCCAGTTGCGCGTCGCCGCCAGATGGACCAGGCGCCCGTCATAGCTGAAGATGGCGGATGCGGGCCCTTCGAACAGCCACATCGAGCAGTCCAGGATGGCCTCGAACACCGGCGTCACATCGGTCGGCGATTCGCTGATGACGCGCAGCACGTCGCTGACGGCGGTCTGGTATTCGAGGGACTCGGTCAGTTCGGCGGTGCGTTCCTCGACCTTGTGCAGTGCCGCCTGCGTCTCGTTGAAGAGCTCCGCGTTCTGGATCGCGATGACGGCCTGGTCGGCAAAGGTCTTGAGCAGGGCACGCTCGCCGGGCCGGAAGGGGCCGACTTCGGTGCGCTGCATGCTCAGGATGCCGATGCCGCGGCCTTCCCAGATCAGCGGCGCCGCGAGGTTCGCGAAGCTCGTGCCGACGAGTTCGGCGTTCCGCTTCAACACCAGGGGCGCTGCGGGATCGTTCAGGACGTCCGCGAACTCGACGAGATCGCCCGTCCGGAATGACAGCTCGGCCGAGGTGCCGCCTATCGGCATCGGGTAGTTCGACTGCATCATCGCGCTCAGGAGGGCCATGCGTTCTTCGCTGATCGCGGCGCGACCGGCTGCAGTCAGCGTCCACCGTGCGAGCGCGAGTTGGCCGTGGTCGTCGACCATCATCAGGGCGAACGAGCTGACATCGAACAGGTGCTCGCAACATTCGATGATCTTGTCGAAAACGGGGCCGGGGTCGGCCACCGAACGGCCGATGACCTTCAGCACCTCGGCGGCGGCGGTCTGGTGCGCCAGCGCCTCGTGCATCTCGCGGCCCTGGCGCCGGGTCTCGTCGAACAGGCGTGCGTTCTCCAGCGCCAGGCCCATGCTGGCGGCGACAGTCTCGAGCAATCGGATCTCGTGCGCCCCGAAGGCGTACTCGCGCTCGTGGTTCTGCAGCGCGATGATCCCGAGCACTCGGTCGTTGCCGATGATCGGCACGGCGACGATCGAATGCGCCCAGTCGGTCCCCGGCGCCGGATGCAGGCCGATTCGCGTCTGCTCTTCGCGCGTGTTCGACACGCCGACCTGGCGACTGCGCAGGATGTGATTCAGGGGGTGCTCGGGCGTCAGCGGCCGCGGGGGTGGCAGGGGGAGCGGGCGGTTGTGTTCGTAGCGGTAGAGCACCTGGATCAGGTTGGTCTTGTCGTCCCACCACACGATGTTCAGGTCGCCGGAGTCGAACAGTTCGCGCAACCGGTCGCCCACGAGATCGACGATGGCCTGGAAGCCGATCTTGGCGGCCATGCCTTGCTGGATGCCGTTGATGAGCGTGAGCTCGTTGGCGCGCTGCGTGCGCTCCGCGCGGGACTCGGCAAGCTCGTGCTGGAGGGTCTCGTGGACACGTGCATGGGCCAGGGCACCGGCCGCCTGGCGCGCCAGCGTGGCCAGCAGGTCGCGGTGCACGCGGTCAAAGCGATCGACCGAGCCTTCGACGTCGGCGTAGAGGTAGCCGAACAGCTCCCGCTGCGCGATCAGCGGGGCGATCAGGCATGAACGCTGGTCGGCCGCCGCGGCGCCCTCGGGGCCGTGTCGCAGGGTCGGCTTGCGGGTGCGACGGGACTCGATCAGCCAGGGCGTGATGGCGCGCAAGAGTGCAGCGGCGTCTTCACCCGGCGGAAGGACCGAGCCCGCGCTGTCCAGGCCCGTCTCGGTGTCGAGGACCAGCAGCACGCGCTGTGCGCCTGTCAGCCGTGCGGCTTCGTCGACCAGCAGGTGGAAGACGTCGCCGGCGCTGTGCAGCTCGTTCAGCCGCAGGCCGATGCCGACCAACTGCTCGAACGGGTCGCGCAGCTTGCTGCCCGCGCGCGGCGGGTGCTTCGACAGGGGTCGAGACCGGGACTCAGCCATGGGGCATCTGCCTTCTGCGATCAGCGGGTTGATGCGCGATCGGCGCACCGCGGCGTGGAGTCTAGCGGTGAAGAGGGGATCCCTGCACGCCGGGCCTCCAGTCGCCAGCGCATGTGCGGCAACGAAGCGTCAGAGCCCGGCCACCCATTGGGCCACGCCGTCGAGTATCTCCTTCAGCACCTCGTCATCGTTGCGTCCCGAGCGCTTGAGGACGTGGAATGAATGATCCGCGTGCTCGATCGTCATCAGCCTGGCGCGCGAGCCCAGCGCGTCGATGACCGGGCGCAGATGCCCCAGGTCCGCCAGCTTGTCCTGCGTACCCTGGACGAAGAGCATCGGTATTCGGACTTTGGAAAGATGCTCCGCGCGAGAAACCGCCGGCTCGTCGGCCGGATGCAACGGAAATCCGAGGAACACGAGGCCTTCGACTTGTGGAAGAGGGGCGATTGCCTGCGCCTGGGATGTCATGCGCGCGCCGAAGGATTTGCCGCCGGCCACGAGCGGCAGCGACCCGAAGGTCTGCGCTGCATGCGCCACGGCAGCACGTACGGCGGCGTGCGCAACAGGCGGCGTGTCCGGGCGCTTCTTGCCGAGCTCCATGTAGGGGAACTGATAGCGCAAGGTTGCGATGCCGCGCTCGGCGAGACCATCCGCCACCGCGGTCATGAACGAATGCGCCATGCCAGCGCCGGCTCCGTGCGCGAACACGTAGCAGGCACGTGGATCGCTCGGCGCTTGCACGATGCCCGAGACGTTCAGTTCATCATTGATCCGGATCGAGACTTTCTGCATGGGGGAGTCCGTATGGGGTGTCAGCCAGGTGCTGAAGCCTCCATCATGAATAATGGAAGTTCTGTAACAAGGAGTTTCACACGTGACTTTGAGGATCCCTTCGACCGGTATCGCCGCGGCGGCTGCCGTGACAGTCCTGCTCGCCGGATGCGCCGCCCAGCGCGCAACGGAAACTGCACCAGTGCCCCCCGCACCTGTCGCGGCTGCGCCTGCGGCGCCGTCGACCGACACCGTCGCCCGCAAGGCTGCCGGGATGAGCTACGCGGAAATCACCCAGACGGTGAGCGATGGCGCCGCCAAGGCCAGGAAGGCTCTCGTCGGGAAGACCGTGGCGTTGAACCTGACCAAGTCCAGGACCGCCGGCCTTCCCGCAGGACTGTATGAGGTACAGGCGGATGACGACACATACTTCCGCTGCAAGGCAGTGGGCCCCGGCTTCAAGGGCGGCGACGCCACGGCCAAGATCACGAACTACGCGTACACGCCGAAGACGAACCGCTCCGTCATCGACCTCGACCGCTGCGTGGTTGCGGTCGTTGAAACGAGCGCGCCGGTTGTCCCGCCACCGGCGCCGGTGGCAGCAGCGCCTGCAGGGGCTCCGGCAGCCGCCCCCGCTCCTGCGAAGGGTGGCGCGAAGCCGGGCATGGACGCCCAGGGCAACGTGATTGACTCTTCGCTGGTCGAATCCGGCAGCGGCCGCACGGTCAAGGGCATCAATAACTACGAAGGCGAAATCACCGGCAATCCGGCCAGGAATTCGAAGTTCACCCAACTGCAGATCGGCATGTCCTGGAAGCAGGTCATTGACCTCGCTGGCGAGCCCACGGACAGCGGCGCCTACATGACGGGCAAGGCCTGGATCCCGTTCTACTTCGGCGGCGACCGCCATCGCCTGGAGATGACCTACAAAGGCCAGGGCCGCCTGATCTTCGCGGGCGGCAGCCTTGGCAACGTGTCGGGCGGCAACCTGATCTGGATCATCCACAACCCGAACGAGACCGGCTACCGCTGATTCGCCCCGTTAGCATTGGCCTCCTGCGGGCGCGCACGCCTGCGCTTCGCAAGGAGGCCTGATGCAATACCTCGATCTCCCAGACGGCGCGTCGATCCCTTCGCTCGGCCTCGGCACCTGGCGCATCGGCGAAGTAGCCGGTCGCCGAAAGGCCGAAGTCGCCGCGGTTCGCGCCGCCATCGACATGGGCTACCGCTTGATCGACACCGCCGAGATGTATGGCGAAGGCGGCGCCGAGGAAGTGGTCGGCGAGGCAGTGGCCGATGCATTACGTGCCGGCGACATCCGGCGCGAAGAGCTCTTCATCGTCAGCAAGGTGTACCCACACAACGCAAGCCGCAAGGGAACGCCCGCGGCGTGCGAGCGCAGCCTGGCGCGCCTGGGCCTCGACCACGTCGACCTCTACCTCCTGCATTGGCGCGGCGAACACCCCCTCACCGAAACCTGCGAGGCCCTGCGCACGCTGGCCGCACAAGGTCGCATTCGACGTTGGGGCGTCAGCAATTTCGACACCGACGACATGGAAGAACTCGCCAGCGCGTGCGGCGACGTCGCGGACTGCGCAGCGAACCAGGTCTACTATTCCGTCGCCGAGCGCGGCCCGGAGTTCAGCCTGCTCCCCTGGCTACGCGAAAGAGGAATCCCCCTGATGGCCTACAGCCCCATCGACCAGGGTGCGCTGGCCAAGGATGCAGGCCTCTCGAAGATCGCGCAACGCCTCGGCGTCACGGCAACCCAAGTAGCGCTCGCCTGGGCAATCTCCCAACCCGGCGTAGTCGCCATCCCAAAGGCCGTCCGCGAGACCCACCTCCGCGAAAACCTCGCAGCCACCGAACTGAAACTGAGCGCCGACGACCTGACAGAAATCAACCGCCTCCACCCACCCCCAACCCGCAAAACCCCCCTCGCAATGATCTAACCGGCCGGCAAAGCCAGGCCCGCACGTGAAACACCGCGGAACCGGCTCAGCCGGGCCGCAGGTGTTGCCCCCGGCAGGGGGTGGAGAGCGACACGAAGTGCGCGAGCCTGGGGGCGAGCCTAGTGCATTTCGGCCTGCGTGGCCGCAGCGATGATCGCCGTCTCGTCGTGCTTCGCGCCGTTGAGGAAGAGATTCAGCAGCACCGCGCTGATGGACGCCAGCAGGATCCCCGATTCCACCAGCGAGTGAATCGAGTGCGGCATCCACTGCTTGAAGTTGGGTGCGATCAGCGGAATCATGCCGATGCCGATCGACACCGCGACGATCATCGCGTTGTGGCGGTTGTTCTTGAAGTCCACGCCGGAGAGGATGCGGATGCCGGTGGCCGCGACCATGCCGAACATGACGAGGCCTGCGCCGCCCAGCACCACGGTCGGCAGCGATTCGACCAGCGCCGCCATCTTGGGCAACAGGCCGAGCACGATCAGGATGATGCCGCCGGCCACGCACACGAAACGGCTCTTGATGCCCGTCACGGCCACCAGCCCCACGTTCTGCGAGAAGCTGGTGTAGGGGAAGGTGTTGAACACGCCGCCGATCAGCGTGCCGAGGCCGTCGGTGCGCAGGCCGCGGGCGAGATCCTGCTGCGTGATCTTGCGGTCGGTCATTTCGCCGAGCGCGAGGAACATGCCGGTCGACTCGATCATCACCACGATCATGATCAGCGACATCGTGAGGATCAGGATCGGATCGAACTGCGGCATGCCGAAGTGGAAGGGCAGCACCACGTCGAACCAGGCGGCCTTGCCGACCTTCTCGAAGGTCATGAAGCCGAACAGCGTTGCGACGACCGCGCCGATCACGATGCCCAGCAGTACCGAGATGTTCGCGATGAAGCCCTTGGCGTACTTGACGATCATCAGGATCGACACCAGCACCAGGGCGGCAATGCCGAGTCCGCCGAGGTCCGCATACTTGGGATTCGGCATCGAAGGCACGATCGAGAGCCCCTTGGGCAAGGGCGGAACCGAGGAGCCGGGCGAAGTCACGTCGGCCAGCCACTTGGCGTAGACCGGATCGACCAGCGCCGGTGCGGTGGGACCGACCGGGTTGCCGAAGATCCAGTTGATGCCCACCCGCATCAGGCTGATGCCGATCACCGCGATGATGGTTCCGGTGACCACCGGCGGGAAGAAGCGCAGCATGCGCGACACCATCGGCGCGATCAATATGGAGATGATGCCGGCCCCGATGATGGCGCCGAACAGCAGTTGTGCACCGGCCTGGCCCGGATTGGCGTTGGCGATCGCGACCATCGGCGCGACCGAGGCGAAGGTCACGCCCATCATCACCGGCAGCTTGATGCCGAACCACTGCGTCGCGCCGAGCGCCTGAATGAGCGTGGCGACGCCGCAGCAGAACAGGTCCGCCGAGATCAGGAGCGCGACCTCCTGCGGACTGAGCTTGAGCGCGCGGCCGACGATGAGCGGCACCGCGACCGCGCCGGCGTACATCACCAGCACGTGCTGCAGCCCGAGGGCGGTGAGCTTGCCTGCCGGCAGGCGCTGGTCGACCGGATGGATGGAAGGCGAGACAGCCGTCATTGCGTGATCTCCTGGGGCGGCGTGAGGAAGAAATGGATGATGGGGCGGAAAGGGGGACTGTGACAATCGTCCACCGTTCTGTACGCCAAACTGTATACACGTCAGTCGCGCCGTCATATCGCGGAAAACCCGGAATCCGAGGCCCGAACGGCGCCCGGGACGACAATGCCGCGATGAAGGCACGCGTGGAACAGGCCGGCGAAATTGCAAGCCCAGCGGTCGGCGCGAGCCGCCGGTGGTGGCGTATCGCGGCCATCGCCATGGCGGTTGTCCTGCTGATGCTCGCCGCTGCCTTTGTCGCCCTGCGACAGGCCTATCCGCCGGAACGCCTGGCTGCGTTGCTTTCCGAACAGGTAACCGCCACCACGGGGCGCGCTTTTCGAATCGAAGGCGGCCTGTCGATCCATCTGTTGCCGACCATCGAGGTGCGGGCGAGCGATGTCGTGCTCGGCAACGCGGACTGGGGCTCCCAGCCGGACATGATCCGACTGAGGAACGCCGCCTTCGAGGTGTCGCTGCGCGAGTTGCTCGACGGCCGGATTCGTGTCCTCAGCGTCGACATGGAAGATGCGGAAGTCCTGCTTGAATCGGATGGCGACAACCGCTTCAACTGGGATCTCGCGCCGCACCCGCAGGCTGCCGGCAAGGGTGTGCAGCGGATCGCGGTCGAGGAACTGTCCCTCAAGAACGCCCGCATCACTTACCGCGATGGCCGGAAGGGCGTTCTGGGCACCGTCTCGGTCCACTGGCTCGACATTCAACCGCAGAGCGAAGACCTGGAACATCTGAGCGCGACTTTCCAGGTCGGACGCAGGCAATGGGAGGCCGAAGGCGAGATCGGCCACCTGGGCGACCTTCAGGCCGGCACCGGGCAGTGGCCGTTCGACATCCGCCTGACCACCGAGGGAACCACCGTCTCGGCTTCCGGCAACATCGGTACCGGTGCACGCGGGGGGCTGCTGGAAGCGAAGGTGTCGGCGCGTCTCGAGACCGCAGAAGCCTTCTCGCACCTCTCTCCGGCCATGGCGCAACTGCCGATGCCCATCGATGCGAGCGGGACGCTGCTTCGCTCGCCGGGCGAATGGCGTGTCGAGTCGATGCAAGCGTCGTTGGGCGGGCAGATGCTGACCGGCCGAGTCGGCTTCCGTACCGGACCGTCGTCACGGCTCGACGCCGATCTTTCCGCGTCGGCCGTCGATCTCGCCAAGTGGCACTTTGGAACGGGCGCGCCGAAGCCGCCGGCGTCGGCGCAGCGGGCCCAGTTCTTCGGAGATGCCCCACTGGCCTTCGATGCATTGCCGGCGCTCCCCATGCAGATCGCGCTGAAGGTGGAGCGCTTGAATGCGCCCGGCATGCCGCCGCTGTCCGCCCTCAGCCTGCGCTGGAAGTCGGAGGAAGGCCGCCTGACAGTCGAACCGTTGTCTTTCGCAGTTGCGGGCGGCGAGGTACGGGGCCGGATGGGCGTTACGGTCCCCAGGAATGCGCCGCCGCGCACCGACTTGCAGATGAACGCCAAGTCACTCTCCGTCGAATCGCTCGATGCGCAATGGGGAGGTGGCAGGCACTTCAAGAGCGGCCACGCGAACCTGGAACTGAAACTCGCGATGACGGGGCGTACGCCGCGAAGCCTCGCCGCGTCATCGACCGGTGACGTGCAACTGGTGATGCGTGACGTTTCACTGGCCGGGAGAGCGGCCGCGCTCGATCAGGACATCGTCGGCCGCCTGCTCGACATGCTGGTGCCCAAGCAGGGGCCCCGCCAGGAACTGGTCGTGCAGTGTGCCGTCGCGCGCCTGCCCCTGCGCAATGGCGTGGCGGTCATCGACCGATCGATCGCAATGGAAACCGCGCAACTCTCCGTCACGGCCAGCGGCGGACTGAATCTCGCGAAGCAGACGGTCGAACTGGCGTTCCGGCCGAGAGTGAAGAAGGGGCTGGACCTCAATCCGGCCACGCTGGTCCAGCTCATGCTCGTGAAGGGACCGTTGGAAAGACCCGAACTGAGCATCGACCCGAAGGGCACCGTCCGCCAGGCGGCCAACTATGGCGTCGCGGCGGCGACGGGCGGCCTGTCGCTGCTGGCGCCTGCCTTGCTGGGCGGTGCCGGTGAGTCGGCGGGCTGCGACCTCGCTTCCAGCGCGTCTCAACATGGCGCGAAGCCGCACGCGCCAGCCGCGAGCCGTGGGTTGAAACTGCCCCGGCCTTTCTCGGCCCTCAGGTCATCGACGCCCTGAGGGTTCGCAAAAAAAGAAAAAGTAAGAAGAAAGTGACTGAAATATCTTGTTACTTCGCACGCAACTAGGCACAATGTATTACATGGAATCCGAAAACCTTTCCAAGCCGCAATGGACGCCGTTCGGCCTGCTGGGCCTTCTCCGGTCCACCCTGCAAGCCGTCGATGACGCGCCAGCGTCGCGGGACAGCAACGCTCCCCCGCCACGTCTGAACAGCGCCCAGTTGTCGGAACTGGCGAACGAGTGGCGCCACCGCACTTCGGACGGCGACATGGGTGCCGAGTCCGTGGCCCAGGCGCTCGAACTCGTGGCGAGCCACCGTTCTCAGGACAGGCAGAAGCGGATCCAGGCCATGGGAAGGCGTCTGTCCGAACTGATGGGCCTGAATTGATCTGTCCGTTTTCCGCCCGGGTCCGGCGGCAATCGGCCAGAATCCGGCAAGCACGATTCCCAGGAAACTCTTCGACGCATATGAAGACCCAGATCGAAGCAATCAGCGAAGGCTACGACGTCGATTTGTCAGGACCCGGACGCCCCATGGGCGCGCGCGGCAAGTATCCGGAGTTCGAGGTGATTCCGCTGCTCACGGACATGGAGGCCGAGTTGCTCAATACGCTGAGCCTCATCCGCAAGCTGCTCACCGAAGGCACGCCGACCAGGGATGCACAGGAAGGCGTGGTTCTCGCGATCGACGGGCTGCTGTCGGTCGCCCGTTCCTGACATCCCGCATACATCGAGGGGACAGACAGGCATGAACACCTATCAGACAGCCAACCAGGCGGCCGGTGTGGCCCGCACGCTCAGCAAGAGCGCGGCTTGCACGATCATCGTCTACCAGGCCGGGGCCGGCAAGTACGTGACCGCCCGTCCGAACGATGTGGTTCGTGGCCTCGTCATCGGCGTGTATCGCGACGGCTACCTGATCCCGAGCGGCCAGCGCGCGGCATAGCGTCGCGCTCGGCCGCCAGCAGGCGGCCGAAGGTTCAGGCGATCAGATCGCTCAAGGTCCGGGCAATGACCTTGGTCGCGCGCCGCAGGTCTTCCAGCACCACGCGCTCGTCATTGCGCTTGGCATGCGATTCCAGGACCGTGCGCGGCCCGGCCCCATAGATCACGCCGGGAATCCCGGCCTCGCCATAGAGGCGCACGTCGGTGTAGAGCGGCGTTCCCATGGCCTTGATCGGCTCGCCGAAGATTTCCTGGCCATGCTTCTGGATCGCAACGACAAGCGGCTTGTTGCCGGCCATCGGCTTCATCGAGTTGGCCAGCAGCATGCGCTTGATGTCGACCGTGATGCCGGGCATCCTGGCGGCCGCGTCGGCGATGACCTTGCGGATATTGGCCTCGACCTCGACCGGGTTCTCTTCCGGAATCATGCGGCGGTCGAGCTTGAAGATCACCTTGCCCGGAACGACGTTGGTATTGGTGCCGCCTTCGATCCGTCCCACATTGAGGTAGGGATGCGTGATCCCCTCGACCTTGGACGTGACCTGCTGGTAGAGCGCGTTCTGCGCATACAGCGCATTCAGGATGTGCACGGAGCCCTGCAGCGCATCGATCCCCGTGGTCGGGATGGCGGCGTGCGCCATCTTGCCGTGCACGGTGACTTCCATCTGCAGGCACCCGTTGTGCGCGGTCACCACTTCGTAGCCGAAACCCGCGGCGATCATCAGGTCGGGCTTCGTCAGGCCCTGTTTGAGCAGCCAGCCCGGGCCGAGGATCCCGCCGAATTCCTCGTCATAGGTGAAGTGCAGTTCGACGCTGCCCTTGGTGGGCTTCACGACGGCCTCGAGCGCGCGCAGCGCAAAGGTGAAGCTCGCGAAGTCGCTCTTGCTCACCGCGGCTGCGCGGCCGTAGAGGCTGCCGTTGTCGATCTCGCCGCCGTAGGGATCGTGCGACCAACCTTCGCCAGGCGGCACCACGTCGCCATGCGCGTTGAGCGCCACGGTGCGGCCGCCGCTGCCGTACTTGCGTCGCACGATCAGGTTGGTGATGGATTCGAGACCGTAATCCTTCACCTCCTGTGCAGGCACCGGATGCTTCTCGGCTTCGAATCCGAAAGTCTGGAGCAGCTCGGCCGCGCGTTCCGCGTGCGGCGCGTTGTTGCCGGGCGGCGTGTCGGTGGGCACGCGCACCATTTCCTGCAGGAAGCGCACTTCCTCGTCGAAGTGGGCGTCGATCCAGGCGTCGAGTTGGGTGTAGTCGTTCATGATCAGTGGGCTTGCTCGGTGGCGAGGTTGTCGAGGAGCAACTGGAAGGCTTGCACCGCCAGTTGCATGTCGTCGTTGGTGCTCGATTCGAGCGGGTTGTGGCTGATGCCCGAATTGATGCCGCGCACGAAGAGCATGGCCTGCGGCATGACTTCGTGCAGCTTCATCGCATCGTGGCCCGCACCGCTGGGCATGCGGAAGAGCGGTACGCCGAGTGTGTCGACGGCCTTCTCCCAGCGCTTCTGCCAATCGGGCGCGCTGGGCGCGGCCGCGGCGCGCATCGTTTCCTCCAGCGTGTAGCGGACACCGCGGCGCTCGCAGATTTCCTTGAGTGCACCGACCACATCGGTCGCCAGCGCGTCGCGCTGCGCGTTGTTGGGCGCGCGCAGGTCCAGGCTGAACTTGCAGCGGCCCGGCACCACGTTGATGGAGCCGTTCGGCACTTCGAGCATGCCGACGGTCGCGACCGAATCGCCGTCCTTCGCTGCGCGCTGCTCGGCGAAGAGGATCAGTTCGGCAACGGTGGCCGCCGCGTCGCGGCGGCGATCCATCGGCGTGGTGCCTGCGTGGCTCGCCATGCCGATGACTTCGCCCACGTAGCGCACGCTGCCGTTGATCGACGTGACGATGCCCAGCGGAAGGTCCAGTTCGGTCAGCACCGGGCCCTGCTCGATGTGCACTTCGACGAAGCCGAGGTACTTCGAAGGATCACGCTGCACCTTGGGAATCTCCTCGTCCTTCAATCCGGCATGCTGCCGGGCCTCGCGCATGGTGATGCCGTCGGCGTCCTTCTGGTCGAGCCACTTCGGGTCGAAATGCCCGATCAGCGCGCCGGAGCCGAGGAAGGTCGCCTTGTAGCGCTGGCCTTCCTCTTCGGCGAAGCCCACGACTTCGAAAGCGTAGGGCAGGCGGCGGTTCTGCGACTTGAGTTCGCGCACGCAAGCCATCGGCACGAAGATGCCCAGGCGCCCGTCGTACTTGCCGCCGTTGCGCACGGTGTCGTAGTGCGAGCCGGTCAGCAGCGTCTTCGCGGCTGGCGTCGCACCTTCATAGCGCCCGACCACATTGCCAACCGCGTCGATGCCCACCGTATCGAAGCCGGCATCGCGCATGTCCTGCGCGATCTGCTGGGCGCAGGCGCGATGCGCGTCCGTCAGATAGGTGACCGTGAGCTGGCCCTTTTCGGCATAGCCGGGGTCGGTGTGCACGGCCAGCTTCTCTTGCCAGTCCCAGACGTGGTTGCCGAGCGTCGGCTCGGCGCTGAACTTGTCGTCGAGGCGAATCTCCGCGATGCGATGGATGTTGCGCAGCGCCTCGCCGAGTTCGAAGGCCGGATGGTGGTGCAGCCGGCGCTCGAAGGTGTCGATGATCTCGCGCTTGGCCAGTCCCGTTCCGCGCGGACCGCGCACCGCCAGGATGAACGGGAACCCGAACTTGGCGTTGTAGTCGGCGTTGAGCTGCTGGATCTTCGCGAACTCTTCAGGCGTGCAGTCGGTGAGGCCCGCCTTGTTCTGCTCGTTGGTCGATTCGGCCGTGAGGTTCTTGCTCACCATCGCCTTGCCCGCGAGTTCGGGGTGGGCGCGGATCAGGCCCAGTTGCTCGTCGGTCGATGCGCTGGTCACCGCCTTGACCAGGGCGTGCTTCAGGTGCGGCAGCGAACGGAACGGGCGTTCCGCCAGCGCGCGTTTTGCGATCCACGGCGAGTGTTCGTACACCCCGTCGAGCAGCGCGACGGCTTCGTCGGCCGAGGCGGCGTTGAGTTGGTCGATGGTGAGGGGCATGTCAGTCTCCGATGTAAGGGTGCGTGGCCTTCCAGTGCCGCGCAATGTCCAGCCGGCTGCAGACCCAGACGCGATCGTGCGCCGCGATGTGATCGAGGAAGCGCTGCAAGGCCGTGATGCGCCCCGGACGTCCCAGCAGGCGGCAGTGCATGCCGATGCTCATCATCTTCGGCGCTTCGTCGCCTTCGGCGTAGAGGGCGTCGAAGGTGTCCTTCATGTACTGGAAGAAGGGATCCGCATGCGAATAGCCTTGCGGCAGCGCGAAGCGCATGTCGTTGCAATCGAGGGTGTAGGGCACGATCAGCTGCGGCACCACCTCGCCGTCGGTCTTCCTGACCTTCATCCAGAAGGGCAGGTCGTCGCCGTAGTAGTCGCTGTCGTATTCGAAGCCACCGTAGTCGGCCACGAGCCGGCGGGTGCGCGGGCTGTCACGGCCGGTGTACCAGCCTAGCGCGCGTTCGCCGGTGAGCTTCTCGATGGCTTCCATGCCCAGGCGCATGTGCTCGCGTTCGGTGGCCTCGTCGATGCCCTGGTAGTGGATCCAGCGCCAGCCGTGGCAGGCGATCTCATGGCCCAGTTCCTTGAAGGCGGCGGCCAGTTCGGGATAGCGCTCCAATGCCATGCCGACGCCGAACACCGTCAGCGGCAGATTGCGTTTCTCGAACTCTCGCAGGATGCGCCAGACACCGGCGCGCGAGCCGTATTCGTAGATCCCTTCCATGCTGATGTGCCGGTCAGGAAAGCTCGCCGGATTGAACATCTCGGAAAGAAACTGCTCGGAGCCGGCGTCGCCATGCAGCACGCAGTTCTCGCCGCCTTCTTCGTAGTTCAGCACGAACTGGACGGCGATGCGTGCGCGGCCGGGCCATTGCGCGTGTGGCGGGTTGCGGCCGTAGCCGACGAGGTCGCGCGGGTAGGGCAGGGTTGTGTCGTAAGTCATTGCTCGCCCCCAGGTTGCCCGCACTGCGTGTCGGGCGCCCACCCCCTGCCGGGGGCGCTGCGTTGCGGCCCGGCGAAGCCGGTTCCACCGCAGCCCACGAACGGGCACGCTCGACTGAGCCGAGAAGCATTAGCAGCTTGTGCGCCGGTAGCCAAGCGCTTCGGTGAATCGGTTTTCTTCATGCCAATGCCAGTGAGATGTCGTGTGTCGGGACCTTGCGGTCGAAGGTGAGGTTGGCCTCGACGTGTTCGAGGTGTTCGGTCATGAGGCGCACGGCGCGCTCCTCGTCCTTGGCGGCCAGCGCCTTGACGATGTCGGCATGCTCGTCGTTCGAGTGTTCGGCGGCGGTCGCGCTCTGGTACATCAGCGTGATGAGCGCGCAGCGCGAGATCAGTTCGCCCAGGATCTGCGCCAGCACCGCGTTGCCCATGAGTTCGGCCATGCGCACGTGGAAGTCACCGAGCAGTTCGGTGCGCCCGGACACGTCTTCACCGGAAACCGCGGCCTTTTCGAGGGCCACGTGCTCCTTGAGGGCCTTGATCTTGGCCGGCGTCACGCTGCGGACGAAGGCGCGTGTCATCTCGGCCTCCAGCATGCGGCGCACGGCGAACACCTGCCTGGCTTCATCGACCGCGGGCGCAGCGACGAACGCGCCGCGCGCGGGCTCCAGTCGAATCAGCTTGTTCTGCGACAACTGGAACAGTGCCTGTCGCACCAGGGTGCGCGACACGCCGAAATGGTCCGCGAGCTTCTGTTCGGCCAGCTTGCTCCCCGGTTGCAACCGGTGTTCCACAATGGCCTTGGTGAGTGCGTCGACGATCGCGCGGGTGGTGGTCGAGTCCATGTTTTTCATGATAGACCCAAAGCCAAGAACTGTATACACTTTTGTCGACCGGAATTTCCCCAATGCACTGAAGGAGCAAATCCATGGGCCTGAGCACCCACGTACTGGACACCATGCACGGTACCCCTGCCGCCGGCATGGAGGTCGCGCTGTTCACCACCGACGGCACCGGCGAAGACGCACATGCCACGCTCGTGCGGCGCTTCACGCTGAATGCCGACGGCCGCAGCGATGGCCCCCTCTACGACAACACCACGCTGAAGGCCGGGACCTATCGCCTGGTCTTCGACGTGGCGGGCTACTTCGGCAAACGCGGTGTCGAGCTGCCGAAGCCGAACTTCCTGAACCGCGTCGCGCTGGACTTCGGCGTGGCGCGCACCGACCAGCACTACCACGTGCCCTTGCTGGTCAGCCCGTGGAGCTACTCCACTTACCGCGGCTCCTGAGCCTAGAGTTGCCCTTCGCTGAGCGTATCGAGCTGGAAATGGCCTTCCTCGTCCCACAGCCAGGTGTCGGTCCACGTGACCTTGCCCAACTGGGTCGCGACAGGGAAGGGCGCGGCGCTCAGCACGGTGCGTTCGATCTCGGTGATCACCTCGGGCGCATGCGTCGGTGCGCGCATCCAATGCATCGAGAGCACCTTCCCGTTGGTGTCGAGGTTGACCTGCAGCGTGCCAACGGCATAGAGCAACGGCGGCAGCTTGCCGATGTAGACGCGCTGCTTGTTGATGTCGTAGACATGGCGCGCGGCGTCGCGCCGGTAGTCGCGCGGGGTCGCCGCGTTGGAGGCCCGGGGCTTGGGTCGGCTGCCATCGCCCGGATCGGGGGCGGCATTGCTGAGTTGGCCCGGTACGGAACCGGTACCGGCAGTCGGGCTGGTGCCGCAACCGGCGAGCCACAGGCTCGAGAGAAGGGCGGCCGCCAGTGTGAGGCGGCGCGTCGTGGACTGAAAATTCATCGGCGCGGTTATACCGTGCCCGCGTTTCGCTCGCGCAACCGGAGGTTTCGACCATGACCGGCGCCGTCGACGAACTGCTGACCCGGCTGCGGCGCGAGAACGGCGTGCTCGTGCGCGTCGCATCGACTCAGGGCTCCGCACCGCGCGAAGCCGGCACGTGGATGGCCGTGTGGGCCGACGGCCTCACGGCCACGATCGGCGGCGGCCAGCTCGAATTCCAGGCGACCGACGAAGCCCGCGCGTGGCTCGCAGGCGGCCCGCCGATCGAAGACGTGCGGCGCTACCCGCTCGGCCCCAGCCTCGGGCAATGTTGCGGCGGCGTGGTGTTTCTTTCGTACCGTCTTGTTTCCGAATCGGATGCGAAGGCGCTGCAGTCCGAACTCCTCGCGCACCTGGAGCCGGTGGCGCTGTTCGGCGGCGGCCACGTCGGCGCGGCACTCGCACGGCTGCTGTCGTCGCTGCCCTTCACCGTGCGCTGGATCGACAGCCGCGACGGCGTGTTTCCCGATGCACTGCCGGCGCAGATCGAGACCGAATACTCCGAGCCCGTGCAGCAGGCGGTCGCGCAACTCGCGCCAGGCTCGCGCGTGCTCATCATGAGTTTCAGCCATGCCGAGGATCTCGACATCGTGATTGCCTGCCTCAAGCGGCTGCGCGAGCGCGACGATCTTCCCTACATCGGCCTGATCGGCAGCAAGACCAAATGGGCGACTTTCCGCCACCGCCTGGAGGCGCGCGGCTTCACCGCAGCGGAAATGGATCGCGTGACCTGCCCGATCGGCGTCCCCGGCATCACCGGCAAGGAGCCGGAGGTCATCGCCGTGGCGGTGGCGGCACAGTTGTTGCAATCGCTTCCGGATGCATGAAGGCGATCAGGGTTTTCCAGCACGCCGCCTGACGTAAAACCCGAGAACTTCGCGTTGAAAGTGTATACACTTCAGTCCACAAGCCGCAGCGGAGCGAGGCCCATTCGATGGCCTGCGTTCGCGGCACTTTCTCTGCTTACAGCGCCCGCAGTGGTGAGCAGGCCGGAACACCTCGGTGCCCCCACGCGCCGACAAGGTTGAGAGTCAATGGAAAGCTATTACCTCGACTGGGCCAATCTGCTGCTGCGCTGGGTCCACGTCATCACCGCCATCGCATGGATCGGCGCTTCCTTCTACTTCGTGATGCTGGACAACAGCCTCGAGAAGCCGGAGGACCAGGAATCCCTGGACAAGGGCGTCGGCGGCGAGCAGTGGGCGGTTCATGGCGGCGGCTTCTACAACATGCAGAAGTACGCGCTGGCGCCCAAGAAGCTGCCGGACCACCTGCACTGGTCGTACTGGGAGAGCTACTCCACCTGGCTCACGGGTTTCGCGCTCTTCACGATGTCGTACCTGTGGAACGCGAGCACCTACCTCATCGACAAATCGAAGATGGACTGGCAGCCCGGCGCCGCCATCGGCGTGGCGCTCGCTTTCTTCGTCGTGTTCTGGATGGTCTACGACGCCATCTGCCAGTTGTTCGGCCAGCGCAAGAACGGCGACACGATCGTGGGTGTCCTCATCGCGCTGTTCATCGCCTTCGCCGCATGGCTGGCGTGCCACTGGTTCGCGGGACGCGCCGCCTTCCTGCTGGTGGGCGCCATGATGGCGACGACCATGAGCGGTAACGTCTTCTTCTGGATCATCCCCGGCCAGCGCAAGAACGTGGCGGCGCTGCGCGAGGGCAGGCCGGTCGATCCGATCCATGGCCAGCGCGGCAAGCAGCGCAGCGTGCACAACACCTACTTCACGCTGCCGGTGCTGTTCGCGATGCTGAGCAACCACTACAGCTTCACCTACACGCACAAGTACAACTGGATCGTGCTGCTGCTCATCATGCTTGGCGGCGCAGCCATCCGGCAGTTCTTCGTGGTGCGCCATCGCTTCAAGCTCGGCAATGCGGGCAATCCCATGCCCTACGCGCTCTTCGGCATCGCCGTGCTGGGCCTGACCATCATCTGGATGAAGCCCGAACCGGTGGAAGCGCCTGCGCCCGGGGCTGCGGCGCAGAAGGTATCGTTCGGCGACGTTCAGAAGGTGCTGGAACAACGCTGCTACATGTGCCACGGCGCGCAGGTGCAGATGAAGAACGTCCGGCTCGATACGCCGGATCAGGTTGCCGCCCACGCGCAGGCGGTGTACCAGCAGGTCGTGGTCACGAAGATCATGCCGATGAACAATGCGACCGGCATCACCGATGCCGAGCGTGCGCTCATCGGCAAGTGGTTCGATGGCGGAGCGAGCACCAAGTAGCCTCGCGGGTCGTGCGGGGCAATATTCGGACAATGGCTGGAGACAGGCAAAGGCAATGACTTCATCGAACCCGCGACAGACCCCTGACCCGCGCACCGCGCCGCGCGAATTCCTCGAACACATCTACCGCGTCGCTGTCGAGCGCGCCTTGCCCCTGCGGAGCATGGGGCCCTGTCTGCCGAAGGTCCCGAAGGGCCGGACGCTGGTGCTTGGCGCGGGCAAGGCCGGTGGTTCCATGGCACAGGCGTTGGAGGCGCTGTGGCCGGCCGATGCCAGCCTCTCGGGCCTCGTGGTCACGCGCTACGGGCACATTCCGCCGCGGCCCGAAGGTCTGGCGCAGCGCATCGAAGTCGTCGAGGCCGCCCACCCAGTGCCGGACGAGGCAGGAATGAAGGCCGCCGAGCGCATCCTCGCGCTCACGAAGGGGCTGACCGCCGATGACCTCGTGCTGTGCCTGATCTCCGGTGGCGGCTCGGCCTTGCTCACGCTGCCGGCCGACGGGCTGACACTGGCGGACAAGCAACGCATCAACACGCAGCTTCTCGAATCGGGCGCGCACATCGGCGAAATGAATTGCGTGCGCAAGCACCTCTCGCGCATCAAGGGCGGGCGACTCGCGGCGGCGTGCGCGCCGGCCCAGGTGGTGACGCTGACCATCAGCGATGTTCCTGGCGATGACCCCGCCGTGATCGCCAGCGGCCCCACCGTGCCTGACGCGACCACCTGCGCGGAGGCGCTCGCCATTCTCGATCGCTATCGCATCGAAGTGCCGCAGGCCGTGCGCGCGCAGCTCGAAAGCGGCGCGCTCGAAACGCCCAAGCCTTCCGATCCGGTCTTCAAGGGCCATGTCACGCACCTGATCGCCACGCCGCAGCAATCGCTCGAAGCGGCCGCCGCGGCGGTCCGCTCGGCCGGCCTCGATGCCCATATCCTCAGCGACGAGATGGAAGGCGAATCGCGGGAGGTCGGCAAGGTTCATGCTGCGCTCGCGCGTGCGGTGTCCTTGCGCGGCGAGCCGTTCGCCAGGCCCTGCGTGATCCTGTCCGGCGGCGAGACGACGGTCACGATCCGCCCTCGCCAGCCCGGCCGGGCCAAGGGACGTGGCGGACGGGCGGGCGAGTTCTGCCTCGGGCTCGCCGGTGCGTTGGCGGCCCGGGAGGACATCTGGGCGCTCGCGGCCGACACCGACGGCATCGATGGCGTCGAGGACAACGCCGGTGCCTTCGTCACGCCCGACACGCTGCGCCGCGCCGAGACCGCCGGCCGCAAGCTGGCCGATCACCTGGACCGCAACGACGCCTATGGCTACTTCGACGCCATCGGCGATCTGCTGGTCACCGGGCCGACGCACACCAACGTCAATGACTTCCGCGCGTTGTTGATTCTGTAGTTCGGGTTTGCGGTTCGGGCGGTCCGCAGGCATGCTCGGTGCCTGACACGACCGACAACGCCGAAAACGCCGAATACATGAATCAACCGATCGAACTGCGCGGGGGTTCCCTCCCGTCGCGGACTTGGAGCGCCGAGATCGGCTTGCGGATTCGACGTCACCTGTTCCTGAAGGTGGTCGGGACCACGGTGTTCACGTGGATCTTCTTCATCGGCTATTTCCACCTGCTGCGCCAGCCCGTGTTTCCGATCACGGTGATGCCCCTGACTGCGCTCGATCAGCTGATTCCGTTCCAGCCGGGGGCATTGATCGCCTACTTCTCGCTCTGGGTCTACGTGGGTGTCGCGCCCGGCCTGCAATTGACCTTCAGGGAACTGGTCGTCTATGGACTGTGGGTCGGCGGACTGTGCCTGACGGGACTCGGCTTCTTCTACCTCTGGCCGACGCAGATCCCGACCATGCCGACGGAGCCGACCGACTTTCCCGGCTTCGCGATCCTCCAGGGCGTGGATGCGGCCGGCAACGCATGTCCGTCGATGCATGTGGCGATCGCCATCTTCACGGCGATCTGGGTCGAGCACATCCTGCATGGGGCACGCGCTCCGATCTGGCTGCGACTCGGCAACGGCCTGTGGTTCGCGGCCATCGTCTGGTCGACGCTGGCGGTCAAGCAGCACGTCGTGCTGGATGCGGTGGCCGGTGCCGCGCTGGGCATCGCCTTTGCGATTCCGTCCCTGCGCTGGCGGCCCGGCAGGGCGCAGTCGCGCAGGCGGAGCGGCTATCATGGAACGTCACTGCCCGCGGGCCGATTCGACGGCCGTGCAAGGAGGGGTTGATCTGCAGGCAGGCATACCAACATCGCCGTCGACAGGGATTGATCGACGGCCAGAATGACGACCGATAGCCGCACCATGAGTTCGCTGAAGGAATTGCAGGACCTGATCCACGAGAAGTACGGCATCGAGGCGTCCGCGCTCGACCCCCACGCCTCCATGCGCGAAAAAGGCTTCGATTCACTGGCGCTGGTCGAATTCGTCTTTGCGATCGAAGACCGGTTCGCGATCACGATGCCCGACGACGACCCGAACATCGACACGCTGGCGCAGCTCGCAGCCGTGGTCGACAGGGTCAGGGCGGCGCAGACGACGTGAGCCGGGTTGCCGTCACCGGACTGGGTGTGATGGCGCCGCACGGCGAGGAGCCCGCATCGCTCTTCGAGGCCCTCATGCGCGGCGAATCGGCGCTCCGGCCGATCTTCCCCGAACTGCCCAAGCCGGCCGCTGCGGCGACAGTGGCCTTCGACGAATCCCGCTGGTTCACCAAGCTGCAGCTCGCCGGCGTCGATCGCGTCAGCCAGCTGGCGGTGGCCGCCGCCGACTTCGCGATGCGCGACGCGGGCGTCGCCGGGGATGTCGACCCGGAACGCGTCGGCATCTACGCCGGCTGCGGCATGGGCGGCGCGGCGGCGCTCGAGACGGCCTATCGCGGCAATGGACGGGTTCCGCCGTTGACGATCCCCGCCTTCATGCCCAACGCGCCGGCCTCGCATGTGGCGATGCGCCATGGTGCGCAGGGGCCCGTTCTCACCTACTCGGTGGCTTGCGCCTCGTCGGCCGTTGCGATTGCCGAGGCCGCGAAGGCGGTGCAGCGCGGAGACGTCGATGTCGCGATGGCGGGCGGCAGCGAGGCGCTCATCGTACCGGGCGTCGTCCTCGCCTGGCAGGCGATGCAGACACTCGCCAGTTTCGCGCCCGGCGAAGAAGGGACTGCGGTCCGGCCCTTCGCGAGCGATCGCAATGGCTTCGCGCTGGGTGAGGGCGCCGCATTCCTCGTCCTCGAATCGGAAGATCGCGCCCGTCGGCGCGGCGCACGGATCTACGCCATGCTGGACGGCTGGGGCCACAGCTGCGACGCCACGCACCTGACCAAGCCCGACGCGCACGGCCAGGCACGCGCCATGCGCCTGGCCCTGCGCCAGGCAGGCTTGCAACCCCGGGACGTGGGCTACTGCAACGCCCACGGCACCGCCACGCGCATCGGCGACGTGGTCGAGCGCGACGCACTGGCGGAAGTCTGGGGCGACGCAATCGACCTGCTGAGCGTCAGTTCCACGAAGTCGATGCACGGCCATCTCCTCGGCGCCGCCGGCGCGATCGAAGCGCTAGTCACGGTACTCGCGCTGCATCGGCGGCAGTTGCCTCCCAACGGCCACCGGGGCGAGGTCGATCCGGCCTGCAGCCTGAACCTCGTTCCCGACGCCGGCGCTGCCGCCCCGCACCTCGAAGCGGCGATCAGCAATTCCTTTGCCTTCGGCGGCACGAACGCAGTGCTTCTGTTCCGCCGCGCCTGAACGTTTGAGTCGGTTCAAACGACGGCGTGCGCAAGGAAAGCTTCGACCCGGCGCGGCGGACGTTGGGGATTGCCGCTGGCAAGGTGACCTCGGTTCGGCGCGGATAGTTCGATGACCAGCCACCCGCTTCCGGGCAGAAGCAGCCGGTCGGCCCCGCCGCGTGCAACCGTCGTTGGAGCGAGAATCGCGAAATGGCTACTGCAAGGTCCTTCGAGACCACCGACTACAAGCTCTTCCCCTCGCCACGCAACGTGCACCGGGTAGTGTTCGAACACCAAGTGTTCGTGCCGCAGCCATACGCGCTCATCGACCTCCCGAGCTATGACTTGAGGGGTCGCTATAGCCTGTTCGCCGCCTGCCGACTCTCTGACGGCAAGATGGGCCAACTCGTGACCCTTGAACAAGCGGATGACATTGCAAAGTTCAAGGCGAGGTTCGTTCCGGACTAGCATCGCGATTGGAACTAGAGTTGGCGCTCCATATCCGAAAGCCGCCAATGATCGATCCCACGTTCGATGCCCTGCACGCTGCAATGAGGGCGCAGGTCGATCAACAGTTTCTGCCGGGCGTTTCGACCGCGTTGTTGCGCGGACGGAGCGTCGTGGATCGCTTTCGCTATGGCCACGCCGATCGTGAAGCCGGTGTCGTGCTGCGCGAGGATCACATCTTTCGGATGTTCTCGAGCACGAAACTCATCACGTCTTGCGCGGTGATGATGCTGGTCGAGGATGGACGCATTCGCCTGGAAGACCCGATCGATGCCTACATCCCCGAGCTGGCGAACAGGCAGGTCTTGCGCGCTGGCGCAAAAAGTCTGGCCGAGACGGAGCCGGCCCGATGCCCGATCACGCTGCAGCACCTGATGACGCACACCTCAGGACTTTCCTACGGCGTCTTCGATCCCGGCTCGCTGCTGTTCCAGGCCTACAACCAGGCCGCGGTGCTGGACCCGATGCAGGATCTGGCCACGATGATGAGGGCGCTCGAGCCTCTGCCGCTGTCGTTCCACCCCGGCACGCAGTGGGAGTATTCGGTCGCAACGGATGTGCTGGGACGCGTGGTCGAGGTGGTCAGCGGAGAGACTTTCGGCAACTTCCTGTCCAGGCGCGTTTTTGAGCCGTTGGAGATGGTGGATACGGATTTCTGGGTGCCGCCGGCAAAGCGCGAACGGTTGTGCACGCTGTACGTGGGTGCTGACCTGCTTGATCCGAACAAACCTGGCCTGCCGCGCGCAGACAACAAGCCGTATCTCGGCGCCTATCTCACCAAGCTGCCGCGAGAGTCCGGCGGCGGTGGACTCGTCAGCACCTTGGACGACTCGATCCGCTTGATCCAGAGCCTGATCCCCGAGGGGCCGACGCTGCTGAAGCCGGCCACACTCGACCGGATGTTCAGCAACCAGTTGCCGCCGGGCATCCACGTACGCTTTCCGAACGTGCCGACGCAGCCGGACTGGCGCTTCGGATTGGGCTCATCGGTGCGCGAAAGCATCAGCCCCGGGGAGCCGGAGAATGTTGCCGGCGAAGTGAGTTGGGGCGGGCTGGCCGGCACGCTGTGGTGGATCAACCCGCGTCTGGGCATCGCGGCCGTGCTCCTGACGCAGCGCTACTTCGGCTTCGGCAATCCCTACGCCTATCACTTCAAGTTGCATGCATATAAGGCGCTGGGTCATTGAGCTGGCAAGCTGTTGATTTTCCCGGGTTGGCAAATGCGACAACCTTGGAAGAACTCAACGCTAAACTGGCCGCGCCCCTTCATTCAGGATTGGAGTCGACATGACAGGACGGTTCGCAGCTTTGGGGTTCGCCGTGCTCCTTTCGGCTTGCGCGGCGGCGCCGAACGTCCACATCGACACCGCCCCCGGCACCGACTTTTCGCGCTTCCGGACCTACAGCTGGATCGCGCGGCCGGACGGCGTGAGCTCGCCGCTGGTGCAGCAACGCATCGTCGACGGCGTCGATTCGCGCCTGCAGGCCAAGGGATGGAAGCTCGTTCCCAACGGCGAGGTGCACGTTGCGGCCCGCGTGACCACCTCGGAGCGGCAGAGCGCCAACAGCTCCAGCGTGGGGTACGTCGGGTGGGGTGGCTTCGGCCCGCCGGTGACGGGCGCACAGGTCGACACCTATGAAGTGGGCACGCTGGTGGTCGACATGTACGACGGCACGCGCAAGCAGGCGATCTGGCGCGGCGCGACGAGCGGGACGCTGGACAGCGACCCCAACCGGATGAGCGCCCTGTTGCAGGCGGGGCTCGACAAGATGTTTGCCGGCTTCCCCCCAGGCGGCGCCCCGGCGAAATGACCTGAGCGCCTGGCCCGGTAGGTGGGACCACGTACGTGCAAGATACGTGCGCGGACCCTTCTCCCGGGCGCATTCCGCGCCTACCATTCGTCCGAAGACCCACGCCCGGGTCATCGGACGGTGCAGCGCATGTCTCAACCCATTCCCCCCATTCCTCCCAATTCCGCCGAAGCAGGGGTCGCGCCGGGACGAACGGCAGCGCCCGCGAGTGCCGGCAAGCGCTCCGAGGAGGCGCAAAAGCAGGAGATGCGGCGGATGGTGCTCGGCCTGCTCAAGCCTTACCGTGGCTGGCTGGTCATCGTGCTCATTGCGATGGTGATCGAGATCCTCATGAGCCTGGCGTCGCCCTGGCCGCTCAAGCTGGTGCTCGACGACGCGCTCGGCAACCACCACTTGCCGCCGTGGCTCGAATGGGCGCACCAGCTCGGCATCGGCCGGCACACGCTCGGCGTGGCGCTCTTCGCGGGGATCGCCACCCTGATGATCGCGGTCATCGCCGGCATCGCCACCTACATCGACAACTACTACACGACCAGCATCGGGCAGTACGTGGCGAACGACCTGCGCCTGAAGATCTACGAACACCTGCACCGGCTCTCGCTCGGCTACTACGACAGCGCCAAGACCGGCGCCCTGATGTCGACCATCACCAGCGACGTCGCGACGGTGCAGAACTTCGCCTCCTCGTCGACCCTCGGCATCCTGGTCGACATCGTCACGATCATCTTCATGCTCGGGCTGATGGTCTGGCTCGACTGGGACTTCACCCTGATCGCGATCGCGGTGATGCCTTTCCTGCTGCTGTTCGTCTTCCGGTTCAAGAAGGCGGTGAAGGAGGTCACGCGCGAGGTGCGCCTGCGCCAGAGCGAGATCGTCGCCGTGGTCCAGGAAGGCCTGGGCCAGGTCCGCGCCGTCAAGGCCTTTGGCCGTCAGGACCTCGAAGTGACCCACATGGCCGCCGCGAGCCTTGCCTCTACCGAAGCTGCATTGCGCGCGCGGCGCATCAAGTCACTGCTGTCGCCGGTGGTCGCGGTGGTGGTGGCGCTGTGCACCGGCATCGTGCTCTGGAAGGGGACGGCCCTGATCGTCGCCGGCACCATGACGGCCGGTGCGCTGACGGTGTATCTGGCCTACCTTAGCAAGTTCTTCAAGCCGGTGAAGGACCTCGCCAGCATGGCCAGCACGATCGCCCAGACGACGGTGGCGCTGGAGCGCATCCAGAAGATCCTGAGCGCGGACAACATCATCCGCGAGCATCCGGACGCCACGGACCCGGGCCGCACCCGCGGCGAAATCACCTTCGAGCACGTGGCCTTCGGCTACGGCGACGAATCCCTGGTGCTGCGCGATGTCTCGTTCAACATCAAGCCGGGCCAGGTGGTCGGCATCGTCGGGCCAACCGGTAGCGGCAAGTCGACGGTGGTGAGCCTGATGCCCCGCTTCTACGACCCGTCGGCCGGACGGATCCTGATCGACGGCGTCGACATCGCCAGCCACAAGCTGTCGGGCCTGCGCTCGCAGATCGGTTTCGTGCTGCAGGAGACGGTGCTGTTCCGCGGTTCCATCGCCGAGAACATCGCCTACGGCAAGCCCGGCGCCACCCAGGAAGAAATCATCGCCGCCGCCAAATTGGCCAACGCCGACGAGTTCATCAGCCGGATGCCGCACGGCTACGACTCCATGGTCGGGGAGCGCGGCGACACGCTCTCGGGCGGCCAGCGCCAGCGCATCGGGATTGCCCGCGCGGTGATCCGCAACAGCCCGATCATGATCCTCGACGAGCCGACCGCCGCGCTCGACACCGAATCCGAGCGCCTCGTCATCGAGGGGCTCGAAGGGCTGATGAAGGGCCGCACGGTCATCATGATCGCCCACCGCCTCAGCACCCTGCGAAACGCCGACAAGATCATCGTGCTGAAGGACGGCATCGTGGTGGAGGAGGGTACCAACGACGAACTGGTCGCGCTCGGCGGCGTCTACGCCGAACTGCACCGGATACAGTATGAAAATCCTGCCGCCCCCGCGGCTGCATCCGCCTGAGGCCACCATGTCGCACCAATTGATCGTATTGCCCGACGACACCGCCAAGCCCATCATCGACGCCATCAACGCGGCGAAGGATGCCCTGCAGATCCGGATGTTCCTGTTCACCGACGAGACGCTGCTGGCGGCGGTCGTCGCCGCCAAGCAGCGCGGCGTGAAGGTGCGCGTGATGCTGAATCCCGCCCGCCGCAGCGGCGAAAGCGAGAACGAGGCAGCACGCAAGATCCTGACCGATGCCGGCATCGAAGTGCGCGACAGCAACCCAAAGTTCGATCTCACCCACCAGAAATCGATGGTGGTCGATCATCAGATCGGCTTCGTCGAATCGCTCAACTGGGAGCCCCGGGACCTGACCGAGACGCGCGACTACGCCGTCATCACCACCCACGACCTCGAGACGAAGGAAATGGTGGCCTGCTTCGACGCCGACTGGGAGCAGCAGGACTTCCAGCCCCATCCGGAATCGCAGCTGATCTGGTGCCCGGACAATGGCCGCGTGCGGGTCGCGGCCTTCATCGACCGGGCGAAGCATTCGCTCTGGGTGCAGAACGAGCGTTACCAGGACACGGTGATCATCGAACGCCTGGTGCGCGCGGCGACGCGGGGCGTCAAGATCCACATCCTGACCAAGCCGCCGCATTCGCTCAAAGCCGAGAAATTGATCGAGGGCGTCGGCGGCCTGCGGATCCTGCAGGACGTCGGCGCCAAGGTGCACACGATGAAGCACCTGAAGCTGCACGCGAAGATGATGCTGGCGGACGGCGAGCGCGCCATCGTCGGCTCGATCAACCTGGCGCCGGGCAGCTTCGACGGCCGGCGCGAACTGGCCATCGAGACCGACCATGCCGGCACCGTGCAGCGGCTGGCGGAAACGGCGCACGCCGACTGGAAGCTGTCCCACCGCATCGACCTCAGCGACGAAGGGCTGCTGAAGGACCTCAAGAAACGCGAACTCGATCCGTCCAAGCTGGTGCTCGACGGCAGCGCACCCCACGAGAAGAAGCACAAGTCGAAGGGCTGACGAGCAGCGCAAGGAAAGCACCCGTGGCGATCACGACGGCATCGGGAATTTGTTGGCGTGCACTGCTGGCGACGCTCATGTGGACATGCCTGGCGCCGGTGGCGCTGGCAGCCGACGGCGCCGAGTACGCGCTGCGCTGGGAGCCGGTCGACGGCGGTCCACGCGGCATCGAGGAAGTCGCCACCTTGCTGCGCCTACCGCCTGGCAAGCGCAAGCAGTTCGAGGTCCGCTATTTCACCGCCGCGCAGCCCGCCGACCTGCCGCCGGGCGCGAGCGTCATCGTCCGCGAACGCGGCAACGGCGGCAAGACCGAATCGATGTACAAGCTCCGCAGCGCCGCACCCTTGCCGGGCAACGCGGTCAGCCCCGCGATGCGCTGCGCCTTTCCTGCGTCCACCGATCGCAAAAGCGAGGTCGATGTCGGCTGGACCGCCGAGGGCGCTCCGAAGAAAAGCTATTCGTACAGTTGCTCGGTCGACGGCCTTGTCCGCACCGTGATGCCACCCGGCTTCGACGCACGGCCGACCGGTTGCGGCAGCAAGGTGATGCGCCGCGAAGCCAAGGGCATCAAGATCGAACGCTGGACCTTGCCGGACGGAACGCTGGCGCTGGAGGTCTCATGGAACGGCGAGGACTCGCCCCAGGACCTGGAGCGGTTCACCGCCAGGGTCGTGCGGCCCTTGCTCGCCCACGGCGTCAAGCCGCTGCAGCAGAGCAAGACCGAGTTGGGAAGCCGCTGCTGACGGAGTCGGCGCGGACCTAGTGGTTGTCCCGCGGTATGCCGAAGGTCGCGTGGATCTTCTGGTACTTCACCGCAGGCTTCAGCACCATCCCTTCCGACAGCTCGTCGACGATGCCACGCTGGATTTCCTGCCACGGCGTCTGGCTCGCCGGATAGGGGTAGCCGCCGGCCGCCTCCAGCCTGGCGCGGCGTTTGGCGAGTTCCTCGTCGGACACCAGCATGTTGGCCGTGCGCTTCTTCAGATCGATGCGTACGCGGTCGCCCGTCTGCACCAGCGCCAGTCCGCCGCCGGTCGCGGCTTCGGGCGAGGCGTTGAGGATCGACGGCGAGCCTGACGTGCCCGACTGTCGGCCGTCGCCGATGCAGGGCAGGGCGGTGACGCCCTTCTTGATCAGGTAAGAAGGCGCGCGCATGTTGACCACCTCGGCGGCGCCCGGATAGCCGACAGGCCCGACGCCGCGCATGAAGAGCACGCTTTTCGGGTCGATCTTCATCTTCGGGTCGTCGATGCGGCGGTGGTAGTCCTCCGGCCCGTCGAACACGATCGCGGTGCCTTCGAAGGCCATCGGGTCGTTCGGGTCCTCGAGGTAGCGCGAGTGGAATTCCGGCGTGATCACGCTGGTCTTCATGATCGCCGAGTCGAACAGGTTGCCCTTGAGGTTGAGGAAGCCGGCGTTCTTCTTCATCGGCTTCGCGTACGGGAAGATCACCTTGCGGTCGCTGGTGAACTTGCCTTCGCAGTTCTCGATGAGCGTCTTGCCGTTGGCCGTGAGGGCCGGCTTGATCTTGCCCTGCGCGATCAGTTCGGCGACCACCGCGGGCACGCCGCCCGCGCGGTAGTAGTCTTCGCCGAGGTACTCGCCCGCGGGCTGCAGGTTGACGATCAGCGGGATCTTGTAGCCGTGCTTTTCCCAGTCGCCCGTCGTCAATTCGACGCCGATGTGGCGGGCGATGGCGTTCAGGTGCACCGGCGCATTGGTCGATCCGCCGAGTGCGGAGTTCACGACGATCGCGTTCTCGAAGGCCGCGCGGGTGAGGATGTCCGAGGGCTTCAGGTTCTCGCGCACCATCTCGACAATGCGCTTGCCTGTCAGGTAGGCCATCTCCTGGCGGTCGCGGTAGGGCGCCGGAATGGCGGCGCTGCCCGGCAGCGTCATGCCCAGCGCCTCGGCGAGCGAGTTCATGGTCGATGCCGTGCCCATGGTGTTGCAGTGGCCGGTCGACGGCGCGGAGGATGCGACCAGCTTCAGGAACTCCTGGTAGCCGATCTTGCCGGCGGCCATCATCTCGCGCGCCCGCCAGACGATGGTGCCCGAGCCCGTGCGCTCGCCTTCGTACCAGCCGTTGAGCATCGGCCCCGAGTTGAGTGCAATGGCCGGGATGTCCACCGTCGCAGCCGCCATGAGCTGGGCCGGCGTCGTCTTGTCGCAGCCGGTCGTCAGCACCACGCCGTCGATCGGATAGCCGTACAGCACCTCGACCAGCGACAGGTATTGCAGATTGCGGTCGAGCGCGGCGGTGGGGCGCTTGCAGGTTTCCTGGATGGGATGGATCGGAAACTCGAAGGCGATCCCGCCCGCGTCGCGAATGCCTTCGCGTACGCGCTCGGCCAGCACCAGGTGATGGCGGTTGCACGGCGCGATGTCCGAGCCAGTCTGAGCGATGCCGATGATCGGCCGGCCCGACTGCAGTTCGTCGAAGCCGAGTCCGAAGTTCATCGTGCGCTCGAGATAGAGCGCCGTCATGTCAGCGTTGGCCGGGTTGTCGAACCAGGCCTGCGAGCGGAGTGCCAGCTTTCCCTTGCCCGCTGCCTTGGTCTTCTTGCTCTTGGCTTTCATCAGTTCATCCCCTTGAGGGTCTCGTTGGCGTTTGGCAGTGCCGCGCAGTCGTCGATGTACTGCCGCACGATGTCGGCGAAGTTGTCGTGCGGATGCAAGCCGAGCCGCGCGGCGCGTGCGGCCGAAGCGCCGCTCGGCCAGTTGGCCACGATGCCGGCGATGCGCTCGTCGCGCTCGAAGCGAACGCGGGCACGAACGGCCGGGCCTGCCACCTGTTCCAGTGCATCGAGCATGTCGCTCACGCGGACGTTGAGCGCGGGCAGGTTCAGCGCGGTACGGCCGCAGAAGGCATCGCGGCTGGCTTCGAAGACGGCGATGAGGCCATCCACGGTGCGCGAGGGCGACGACACCGGATGCGACACATCGGGCGACACCGGGCAGATCGATTCCACGCCCGCCAACGGCTCGCGGATGATGCCGCTGAAGAAGGACGACGCCGCGCCGTTCGGCCTGCCGGGGCGCACGGTCACGGTCATCAGGCGTGCGGCGCGGCCGTCGACATAGCCCTTGCGCGTGTAGTCGGCGATGAGGTGCTCGCAGATCAGCTTCTGCGTGCCGTAGGAGGTCTGCGGCGCCGGCAGCGTGTCGTCTGCGACGATCTTGGGCAGCGGCACGGCGGGATCGGGTCCGAACACTGCCACCGAACTGGAGAAGACCACGCGCGGGACCTTGCCGCCCGCGTTGACATGGGCCCGAATGGCGTCGAGCAGGGCGCGCGTGCTGTCGAGGTTCGATCGCAGGCCCAGGTCGAAATCGAGTTCGCATTCGCCGGACACGGCGGACGCCAGATGGAAGACGCCGTCGAAGGGCTCTTCGCGCAGGGCATCGGTCTGTGCCAGCAGCGGCCCGGTGCGGGCCTCGACGCGCGTGTCGGCGAGCAGGTCGGCCGGCGGCGGCGCGATGTCGGTCAGGACGAGGCGGTCGATGCGTTCGCCGGCCAGCGTGCCGCGCGTCAGCAGCGTGCGAGCGAGGCGCGCGCCGACGAAGCCGCCGCCTCCGGTGATCATGAGTTTCATGCAGTCTCCTTCATTGCTTGCGAGGTCGTGGGGTGGAAAGACTTGCGGCGCGAACGGCCTTGGCCGCCGCCTGGCGACGCCGGCCATCGATGACGCCGCCCTCGACCAGCCGCTGTTCTCCGCGGATCAGATGTTCATTCGCATGGCGCCGTGCCGCGACCGGATCGTGCGCGGCGATGGCTTCGAAGATGGCTCGATGCTCGCTCTGCACCGCGGTCATGAAGTCGGCGCGCCGTGCTTCGTTGCCGCGCGTGATGCGCATGCCTTCGCGCAGGTATTGCTCCAGGAAGCCGAGCAGCAGGCGGAACTGCGGGTTGCCGGTCGATTCGCCGATCACGCGGTGGAAAGCCAGGTCCTCGGCCACGCCGTCGCGGCCATCGGCCACCGCCTCGTCGATCGCCTTGAGCGCGCGACGCAAGGCAGCAATCTGCGCGCGGGTCGCTCTCTCCGCAGCCAGCGCCGCGATCTCCCCTTCGAGCACGCGCCGCACCTCGACGACATGCACCACCGCCTGCACCGATGTCAGCACAGTCGGATCGAAGGCCAGGGGCAGGTTGGTCGGCTGCTGCGCAACGTAGACGCCGGAGCCCTGTCGCGACTGCACCAGTCCCCTGGAGCGGAGCTGGTGCACCGCCTCGCGGACCACCGTCCGCGACACGCCGTGCGTCGAAGCCAGTTGCTGCTCGGTCGGCAGCCGATCGCCGGGCCGGAGGCCGCCGGATCCGATCTGCGCGCCCAGCAACGCCGCCAGCCGATCCGACAGCCGATCGACGATCAGCTGCAGGGGCTGGGAGGGGGCCGATGTCCTGACGGCGGTGGGGGAAGTGATCTCGGTTATCAGGTCATCATACAAATTAACAGGGGTTAGTGCGTAACGGTTTGCCCTGATGCGCGCGTTTGTCGCAATGCCAATACTCCGCGTTTGCGACGTGGAGCGTTCCGTGTCGTTGCGGCGACCCGCGAACTTTCAGGACTCCAGTGCATGGCCAGTGTCACGATCCAGGCAGTCAAGAAGAACTTCGGTGATGTACCCATCCTCCACGGGGTGGACATCGACATCAAGGACGGCTCCTTCACCGTGCTGGTGGGCCCGTCGGGTTGCGGCAAGTCGACGCTCCTGCGCATGATCGCCGGGCTGGAGGAAATCAACGGCGGCGAGATCCTCATCGGCAACCGGCGCGTCAACGACCTGCCGCCGAAGGAGCGGGACATCGCGATGGTGTTCCAGAACTACGCGCTGTACCCGCACATGACGGTGCGCGACAACATGGCCTTCGCGCTGGCACTCGCGAAGACCGACAAGGCCACGATCGAGGCCAAGGTCGGGCGCGCGGCAGAGATCCTCGCGCTCACGCCGCTGCTGGAGCGCTATCCGCGCCAGCTCTCGGGCGGCCAGCGGCAGCGGGTGGCGATGGGCCGGGCGATCGTGCGCGACCCGCAGGTCTTCCTGTTCGACGAACCCCTGTCCAACCTCGATGCCAAGCTGCGCGTGGCGATGCGCAGCGAGATCAAGGAACTCCACCAGCGCCTGAAAACCACCTCGATCTATGTCACGCACGACCAGATCGAGGCCATGACCATGGGCGACAAGATCGTCGTGATGCGCGATGGCCGCATCGAGCAGACGGGCAGCCCGCTCGACCTGTACGACCAGCCGGCCAACCAGTTCGTCGCGGGCTTCATCGGCTCTCCGGCGATGAATTTCCTGCCGGGCACGCTACGGCGCAGTGCCGGGGCGGCGAGGGTCGAGCTGACCGATGGCACGCAACTCGATGCGCCCGTGCAGGCGGGCGGCGTCGACGGCCAGCCCGTCATCTACGGCACCCGGCCGGAGCACCTGAGCCTTTCGGACAACGGCGGCATCCCTGCGAAAGTCGCCGTGATGGAGCCGACCGGCATGGACACCTTCGTCGCCTGCCGCCACGAGGGCACCGAGATTTCCGCCGTGTTCCGCGAGCGCTACGACTTCGCACCGGGCACGCTGATCCGACTGCAACCGGATCTTCAGCGCGCGCATCTTTTCGACGCAGGCACCGGCCAGAGGCTGGTGGCTTGAGTTTCTTTGGCTGGCCGTTCAACAAACAGGAGACAGGAATGAGTGACATCAATCGCCGCAAGATTCTGAAGAGCTCGGCCGGCCTCGCCGCCGCTGCTTCACTCGGCGTCGGCACCGCGATCTTCTCGCCGCTGGCGAATGCGCAGACGCTGACCTTCAAGCCCGAGAAGGGCGCCAAGCTGCGGGTGCTGCGCTGGAGCCGCTTCGTGCAGGGCGACATCGACGCCTACATGGCAAACGTCAAGAAATTCAGCGAGACGACCGGCATCGAGGTGCGCGTCGACAACGAAGGCTGGGAAGACGTGCGGCCCAAGGCCGCGGTCGCGGCCAACACCGGCGCCGGCCCGGACATCATCCTGTCGACCAACGACGACGCCAACCTGTATCCGGACAAGCTGCTCGACGTCACCGACCTGGCCGAATACCTCGGCAAGAAGTACGGTGGCTGGTACACGGCCGGGGAACTCTTCATGCGCCCCGACGGCAAGAAGTGGATCGGTCTGCCGCTGGGCGCATCCGGCTCGCTCATCGTCTATCGCGAAAGCATGGTCAAGGCGGCCGGCTTCGACAAGGTGCCGACGAACAACGAGGATTTCCTCAAGCTCTACAAGGCGCTCAAGGAGAAGGGCACGCCGGGCGGCATGGCACTGGGCAACGCGACCGGCGACAGCACCTGGACCAACTGGCTGATCTGGTCCTTCGGCGGCAAGCTGGTCGACAAGAACAACAAGGTGGTGATCGACAGCCCTGAGACGCTCAAGGCGCTGGAGTACGCCAAGGAGCTCTACGCCAACTTTATCCCGGGCACGCTGTCGTGGCTGGACCCGAACAACAACAAGGCCTTCCTGGACGGGCAGATCAGCATCACGAACAACGGCATCTCGATCTACTACACGGCCAAGAATTCGACCGATCCGAAGGTCAAGGAGCTCGCGGCAGACATCAACCACGCGGTGTTCCCGGTCGGTCCGGTGGGCGTGCCGACCGAGTCGCACCTCTTCTTCAATCAGATGATCATGAAGTACACCAAGTACCCGCAGGCCTCGAAGGAGTTCCTGCGCTTCATGATGGAGCGGCCGCAGTTCGACGACTGGCTGACGGGCGGCGGCGGCTACGTCGCGCAGCCGCTGCGTGCCTACGAGGCGAACCCGATCTGGACGTCGGATCCGAAGAACACGCCGTACCGCGATTCGGTCAAGAACCTGCGTCCGGCCGGCTTCGAGGGCAAGCTGGGCTACGCGTCTGCGGGCGCTGCTGCGGATTTCATCATTCCGAATATGGTGGCAGAGGCGGCGAGCGGATCGAAGTCCCCGAAGGAAGCCGCCGAACGTGCCCAGAAGCGCGCTGAGCGCTACTACAAGGTATGACGAAGGCGCGCCGCTCCCGATGACTTGGGTCGCCAAGCTCCAGAACAGCCGCAACGCCCTCGGCTTCATGTTCATGTTGCCGGCGGCGTTGCTGCTGCTGGTGTTCCTCACCTATCCGCTCGGGCTCGGCACCTGGCTCGGCTTCACCGATACCAAAGTCGGGCGGCCGGGCGAGTGGATCGGGCTGGAGAACTACCAGTTCCTGTGGCAGGACGCCGTCACGCGGCTGGCGCTCTTCAACACGCTCTTCTACACGGCGGTGGCGAGCGTTTTCAAGTTCTTCCTCGGGCTGTGGCTCGCGGTGCTGCTCAACAAGAACATCCGCTTCAAGACCTTCTTCCGCGCGGTCATCCTGCTGCCGTACATCGTGCCCACGGCGTTGTCCGCGATCGCCTTCTGGTGGATCTACGACTCGCAGTTCTCGATCATCAGCTGGGCCCTGGTCAAGATGGGGCTGATCGACAAGTACATCGACTTTCTCGGCGATCCATGGAATGCGCGCTTCGCGGTGATCGCCGCCAACGTGTGGCGCGGCGTGCCTTTCGTGGCCATCACGCTGCTCGCGGGGCTGCAGACCATCTCGCCCTCCTACTACGAGGCCTCGGCCATCGACGGCGCGACGCCGTGGCAGCAGTTCCGGCATGTGACGATGCCGCTGCTCACACCGATCATCGCGGTCGTGATGACCTTCTCGGTGTTGTTCACCTTCACCGACTTCCAACTCATCTATGTCATCACGCGCGGCGGTCCGCTGAATGCGACGCACCTGATGGCAACCCTGTCGTTCCAGCGTGCGATTTCGGGTGGCGCGCTGGGTGAAGGCGCTGCCATTGCGATTGCGATGGTGCCTTTCCTTCTGGCGTGCATCATGTTCAGCTTCTTCGGCCTCCAGCGACGTGCATGGCAACAGGGAGGGTCGGATAAATGAGCAACAAGCCCGGCCAGATCGATGTCGTCGGCATGAGTTACCTGGAGTCCGTGCCGCGCAAGCTCGTGACGGTCTACCTGCCGCTGCTGGTGTTCCTCTTCGTGCTGCTGTTCCCGTTCTACTGGATGGCGATCACGTCGGTGAAGCCCGATGCGGAGCTGCTGTCGCGCGAGGGCAATCCGTTCTGGGTCATCGCGCCGACCATCGGGCACTTCCACAAGCTGCTGTTCGAAACCTCCTATCCGGAGTGGCTCTGGAACACCGTGCTGGTGTCGGTGGTCTCCACCTTCTTCTCACTGGCGGCGTCGGTCTTCGCGGCCTACGCGATCGAGCGGCTGCGCTTCAAGGGCGCGCGCCAGACCGGGCTCGCGATCTTCCTGGCCTACCTGGTGCCGCCGTCGATCCTGTTCATTCCGCTGGCGAACGTGGTTTTCAATCTCGGCCTCTTCGACACGCGCCTGGCGCTGATCCTGACGTATCCGACCTTCCTGATTCCGTTCTGCACCTGGCTGCTGATGGGCTACTTCCGTTCGATCCCGGCCGAGCTGGAGGAATGCGCGCTGATCGACGGTGCGAGCCGCTGGCAGATCCTCGTCAAGATCGTGCTGCCGCTGGCGGTGCCGGGGCTGATCTCGGCCGGCATCTTCGCCTTCACGCTGTCGTGGAACGAGTTCATCTACGCGCTCACCTTCGTCTCGTCGTCGGAGATCAAGACGCTGCCCGTGGGCGTGGTGACCGAACTGGTGCAGGGTGACGTCTACCAGTGGGGACCGCTGATGGCGGGCGCTCTGCTGGGCTCGCTGCCGGTGGCCTTCATCTACTCGTTCTTCGTCGAGTACTACGTCTCGGGCCTGACGGGCTCCGTCAAGGAATAGGGCGGGGGCGTGCGGTGGCGACGGGTCGCCAGCACGAGCAGCGACAGCGGCGCCACCTCGGTGTCATCCAGCACGGCTTCGCGGCGGCGCGCTGCCGCACCGGCGGTCGGTTCACCGACCTTCTCGATGACGAAGCCCGCGCCAATCACCATGTCGAGCCACTGACTGAGCGTGCGGTGGAAGATGGGCGTGTGGAAGGGCGCGACCTTCTCGCGCTGCTTTCTCGACAGCATGGAGAACCACCAGGTGTCCACGCGTCCCGTCGTCGATGCGAAGTAGTCGCCGATCTCGATGGCGCGCGCCTTGCCGCCGCGCCCGCGAAGCACCTTGCGATGCGGCGGTACGAAGCACGGATGAAGAATGGAAAACTGCAGGAATCCCCCGGGTCGCAGCACCCGGTTCGCCTCCTGCAGGGCGCGCTGCGGATCGGGCATGTCCATCAGCGACATGAAGGCCGTCACGAAGTCGAACGACGATTCGTCGAAGGGCAGCGCCATTCCGTCACCGACCCGGAAGTCGATCCCTAGGGGGGCGGTCGACTCGGTCTCCTGCGCATGGCGGATGAAGGTCGGCGCGATGTCCAGTCCGATCACCTTTGCGCCGCGCCGCGCGAGTTGCCGCGTGTTCGAGCCTTCGCCGCAGCCGACGTCCAGGCCTCGCAGCCCCTCGACAGCGGGCAACTGCGCCAGGAAGGCGGGTGTGTTCAAGGCATCGCGGAAGATGTCGAAGCCGCTGCGGGCCTGGCGCGTCCAGGCGTCGGCGTTGGCCTCCCAGTGTCGGGCTACGTCGGTTGGATCCAAGATTTTGTCTCTTCAGGAAGGCTGCGCGGCGTTGATGTTCAGCCTATTGGGAGGTGCGGGGAGCGAGGCGTCATCCTCCAAAGTGTGGACGGTGTCGTTGACTTGTTGGCGTGGAACCGGCGACTCGCTGCGCATCTACGAGAAGGCGATGCTGGACGACTGGTTCGACAGGCGAATCGTCCGGCCAGCGGAACACGGCTGAATCCGCTGAATCCAACTTCTTGCCGTCTGGCGCGCTCCGCGGTCTGTCCGCGGTCTGTCCGGCGGCAGGAGGTGTGTCATGAAGCAACTGAAACATTGGCAGGATGTGGTCAACGCCTTGCTCGGCGTGTGGGTCGTTCTTTCGCCCTGGGCCCTGGGCTTCCAGGGCACCACGACGGCGATGGCCAACGCCGTCGTGGTGGGCGTGGCACTCATCGCGGCTGCGCTGGGCGCGATGATCGTCCCGAGAGCCTGGGAGGAGTGGACCGAATGCGCACTGGGTGTGTGGCTGGTGATCTCGCCCTGGGTGCTCGGTTTCAGCGCGTTGCAGGTGGCGATGCTCGCCGCGGTGTGTAGCGGCATTGCGATCGCTGCGCTGGCGCTCTGGACGCTCTACACCGACAAGGACTACAGCGCCGCCTGGCATCGGCCAGCGCATTGAGCGTGCGGCGGGCGGCCTCTCGGGTCACCCCGCGGGCGCCGCCTTCGGCCGGTCGGTGCGCGCATCGCGCCGCGGCCGCAACTGATTGACGCGCGCGACGAGGCCGTCGGCCATGCGCCGACAGGCTTCTCCGCCGCCGGAGAGGGAGCGTGCGTCGAGCAAGGTCGACAGCCTCTCCATGTGCGCGACGGTCCGGTCGACGTGGCGGTCTTTCGGTCCGTGATCGACGGCTGACCGGCGATGAACTGGCCCCGAACTTGCTGCATCGGCTTGCGGACGCGCGGCGTAGGAAGTTGCTGACATACAGCGCGCGGCAGTCATGCAACAAGTGCTGTTTCCCTGTCGTTCACGGAGTTGACGATCATGTCGGAGTCGGTCGTTTGCAACGCCTGCGGGAGCGCCAACCGCGCGAAGGCCAAGTTCTGCACGGGATGCGCTCGCCCCTTGCCCGGCTTTGAGCCCTCCGGGCCGGGCGCGCTCGATCCCGTGATGTCGCATCGGCCCGCTTCCGAGCCGCCATCCCACGGCGCCACGGCCGTGCCGGTGCTGCCTGCCGAGACGGCAGCCTTCTGGTTGAAGGCCGCCTACGTCGCGTTGGCGATGATTGTCGGGTTCACGTTGTGGTGCCTCTACGTCACAAGCAAGCCTGGCGCGCCGCCGCTGAAGGCGGAACTCATGAGCCTGCTCGCACCGCTCACGGGAACGTCGTCGAGCCCGACCCCGCCGTCCGAGGCGTCGACGCCGCCTCCGGCCCCGGTCAATCCCGCGAGCGTGGCAGCGACCGTGCCCGCGGCAGCCCCGGCAGTCCCGGCAGACAAGGCGAGTTCGTCCATGAATGCGTTGCTTCCCCAGCGCAGCGCGGGGTCCGCGGAGACATCCCCGTCAACCGCCGAGCGGCAGGCCGCGAGCCCGCCGTACCCCAAGGCCGAGGGCCGGGCGCCGGCGAGGTCTGCGAGGGCGAGTGCCTATGCCAGCAGGGCCCCGCGAGATCGCGCGACGGATGATGAGGCGCCTGTGGTTCCGATCGCTCCGTCGTCCGAGCGTCGCAGCACCGCGCCCGATCCGGGGCCGCCGATCGCCGTCGGCCCGGGGCCGCTGTACGACTACTCGCGAATGCCGCCCGGTGCGGCGGTCCCTGCCAGTCGCGACATGCCATCGTCGCGGCAGGCCTTCCCGGACCCGGGTCCGCCGATCATTCCCGGCCCGGGGCCGCGCTACGAGGGTGCGCGCCTTCCGACGCAGGCCTCCGTCGTGCCGAGCAACGATCCGGGCCCGCCGATCGCGATCGGCCCGGGGCCGTTGGTCAACTACTCCACGCGCGGCGCCGGCACGCGCTGATCACGCACCAGCCGAACGCCAGAACGCAAACGCGAGCGACACCACCACCACCACGATGCCGGTGGCAAGTGCCAGCCGGTCGGCGAACAATCGACGCATCGGACCTCCTGATTCAGGAGCGCGGGACCAGTGCAGTAGCTTCCCCTGGAATCGGCCGCGCTCTCACGCAACTATATTTCAGTGAAACCGCAAGTCCAGCATCGAGTCCTCTCACTGTGTCATTGACGCAGGCGGCCAGGCCACCGATGGGTCCGCCGGCGGCACGGAGGCGAGCAGCGAGCGCGTGTAGGGATGCCGCGGGCTTGCAAATACCGTCTCGGTCTGGCCCTCCTCGACGACGTCGCCGCGCTGCATGACGATCACGCGCGAGCACAGGTAGCGCACGACCGACAGGTCGTGCGAGATCAGGACCAGCGCGATGCCGTGGCGGCGCCCCAGTTCGAGCAGCAGGTTCAGGACCTGGGCCTGCACCGACACGTCGAGCCCGGAGACGATTTCGTCCGCTACCAGCAGCCTGGGCATGACGCACAAGGCCCGACCGATGTTGACGCGCTGCTTCTGCCCGCCCGAAAGTTGGCTCGGAAAGCGCGTGAGCGCGTCCACCGGCATTCCGACATCGTTGAGCAACTGCTGGGCATGTTGCTCGCGCGGGAGGCGCTCGAGCTTCGCCGCGATATGGTCGGACTCGTAGGCCTGCGTCAGGAGCCGGAACACCGAGCGGCGCGGGTTCAGCGCGGAGTGCGGGTCCTGGAAGATCATTTGCACCTGTTCGCGTGTGATCTGAAGGGCGCGGGTGTCGGACCGTTCCCGCCCTTCCAGCAGAAGGCGGCCGCTGGTGAGGGTCTCCGCGCCGACGATCAGGCGCGCCACCGAGCTCTTGCCGCTGCCGCTTTCCCCGACGATGCCGACGAATTCGCCGGGCTGCACCTTCAGCGAAACCCGGTTGACCGCGACGTTGTGCACCTTTCGCCGGCCTAGCATGCCCCGGCGCGCGGTGTAGCGCAGCGTCGCGTCCTGGAGTTCGAGGAGCGGCGGCGCGGCGCGATCGCCGCCGGGCGCTTTCCAGGTGGCGGAGCGGCTGTCGTCGGCCGCGTCGCTCCTTGCGAGATCGCGCGGCGCGATGCAGCGGACCCAGTGCCCGACGGTCTGCTCGACGAGGGCGGGCTGTTGCTGCGTGCAAGCGGGCTGCCGTTGAGGGCAGCGCGCGGCGAAGCGACAGCCCGTGATCGAACCCAGCGCCGCGACCCCCGGCATCTGTCCGCCGAGTGTCGGCAGGACGCGCTGCGGTCCATGCACGTCGGGCGTGGCATGGTCCAGCGCCCAGGTGTAGTGGTGGCGCGAGCGGCGCAGCACTTCGCGCGCGGGGCCGTACTCGACCTGTTCGCCCGCGTAGAACACGGCGATGTCGTCGCACACGTGGGCGGCCAGCCGCAGGTCGTGGGTGATCAGCAGCATCGCCGTGTGGTGAATGCGCCTCTGCTCGGCGAGCAGTTGCAGCACGTTGGCCTGGCTGACGACATCCAGCGCGGTCGTCGGCTCGTCGGCAACGATGAGCGCAGGATTGGCCACGAAGGCCATCGCGATCAGCACGCGCTGGCACTGCCCGCCCGAGAGTTCATGCGGATAGCGTGCGGCCAACTCGTCCGGCTTCGGCAGATGCACCGATTCCAGTTGCTTGAGCATCAGGCGCTGTCGCTCGCGGGCCGGCACGCCCAGGTGCGCGAGGTGCTCGTGGAAGGTCTGGGCGATGGTCAGCACCGGATTCAACGCAGTCAGCGGTTCCTGCGGCACAAAGGCAATGCGCCGCCCCAGAAGCTCGCGCCAGGTGCTTGTCTTCAGCGCCAGGAGATCCTGTCCATCGAACACGATGCCGCCGCGCGTGATCTCGAAGCCTGCCGGGATGTGGCCGGCGATCACGCGGCCGATCATGCTCTTGCCGGCGCCGGACTCGCCCACGAGTCCGAGGACCTTGCCGCGTTCCAGCGTCAGCGAGACGTCGCGCAACAGGTCGACCTTCGCGCCGCCGAGGCGCGCCGTCAATGTGAGGTTCGAAATGCCGAGCACGTCATTCGCTCCGCTGGCGCAGCCGCGGGTCCAGCGCAACACGGACGCCGTCGCCCAGGAGATTGCAGCCCAGCACGGTGACGATGATGCAGGCGACCGGCACCAGCATCACCCAGGCGGCACTCTGCATGTCGGTGCGGCCGTCCGCCAGCATCTGGCCCCAGGTGGTGACCTGCGCCGGCACCGAAAGGCCGATGAAGGACAGCGTCGCCTCTACCACGATGGCGATGCCCATCTCGATGGAGAACAGCGTGATCATCAGCGGCACCACCGCCGGCAGGACTTCGCGCAGCATGGTGCGCAGGTGACTGAAGCCCAGCAACTGGGCCGCCAGCACATAGTCCCGGCGACGGGTGACCAGGACGTCGGCGCGGATCACGCGGCAGAAGCGCGTCCAGTCCACCAGGACCACCGCAAGGATCACCTTGTCCACGCCCGTGCCGAGGCCGACCAGGAGGATCAGCGACAGCACCACCGGCGGAAACGACATCCACAGGTCGACCACGTAGCTGATGCCGCGGTCCACCACGCCGCCGAAGTAGCCGCCCAGCATCGCCAGGGTGCTGCCCAGCAGCATCGAGCCGAGCGCCGCGACGACGGCGACGGTCAGGGCGACACGGGAGCCATAGATCGCGCGCGACAGCACGCAGCGACCCAGGCCATCCGTCCCGAGGGGGAATGCCGCGTCGCCACCGGGCTCCCACATGGGTGGCGACAGCATGTGCAGCAGGTCCTGGTCCAGCGGATCGTGCGGCGCCACCCAGGGTGCAAGCAGGGCCAGCAGGAGCACGACCAGCAGGATGCCGCCGCCCACCCACACGCGCGGCTGGAGAGCCAACTGCCGCAGCGCGCTGCGGGTGACTGGGAAGGAGACGGCCGTCGCGGCTGGCGAGGTCGTCATGGCAGTTGCGCTCATAGCGCCCTCAGTCTGGGGTTCAACACGGCGTACAGCACGTCGACGATCACAGTGATCGCCAGCATCAGCACACAGAAGATCAAGGCGATGCCCTGGATCAATGGCAGGTCGTTGCCCTTGACCGCCTGCACCATCAGGTTGCCGACGCCGGGGAAGCCGAAGATCATTTCCACCAGCAACGCGCCGCCGAACAGGAAGCCGAACTGGACGCCGATCATGGTGATGGTGGGCAGCGCCGCGTTCTTCAGCATGTGGCGCCAGACGATCCGCGTTTCCGAGAGGCCGCGCAGCCGGGCCGCTTCCACGTAGGGCTCGTTGGCGGCGTCGATCAGGCTGGAGCGCAGCACCCTGATCACCAGCGGCGCAAAGCCGAGGGCCAGGGCGAGGGCTGGCAGCAGGAGGTGCGACAGCGCCGAGAGCCACGCATCGAAGCGGCCCACCAGCAGCAGGTCGATGACGGCGAAGCCGGTGATGTCGGGCAGCGTCACGCCTTCGCCGACCCTCCCGCTGAAAGGCAGCACCGGCCACAGCACGCCGAAGGCCAGGATCAGCAACAGGCTCCAGAGGAAGGAGGGGATCGACTGCATCAGCGCCACCGCAAGGTCGGCGACGGTCTCGCGCTGGCGCTGGTAGAGAGCGAAGGCCAGCACGCCGCCCGGCACGCTGATCAGAAGTGCAAGCAGCAGGCCGGCGAGCGTCAATTCCATCGTCGCCGGCAGCGAGGACAGCATCAGGTGGGCGACCGGCTGACGGAAGTTGATCGACGTGCCGAGATTGCCGTTGAAGGCCTGCCACAGCCAGATCAGGAACTGCTGCGGGACGGGCTTGTCGAAGCCGAGCTGCTCCCGCAGCGCTGCCGCATCGGCCGGCGTGGCCGAAGCGGGCAGCAGCATCGCGAGCGGATCGACCGGCAGCATGCGCAACACGACGAACACGACCAGCGACAGCAGGAGCAGCGTCGGAATGGCCAGTAGCAGCCGGCGCACGACGATCGCGGAAATGATCTGGAACATGAGTGGACCTGCGCGCGGACTGTCGGGGGGCGATGCGGTTCAGCGGTACTTGATCTCGGCCGGCAGGATGTAGCCGTTGTCGAACAGGGTCGGCTGCAGCGCCGAGGCGTACGCCACGGTGGCCACACCCTGCAGCAGCGGGATGGCCCAGGATTGCTGGGATGATTCGACGTTGAGCGCCTTGTAGCCAGCCATGCGCTTGGCCTCGTCGACTTCGGTCATCAGGGCATCGATGCGCGGCGCCAGCGACATGTCCTTCCAGGTCGAGAAGCGCAGTGCGGGTCGAAGATGCGGCCTGCATAGTTCTCCGGGTCGCCGGTGCTGTTGACCCAGCTGTAGAGGAGAGGGCCCGTAAGCTTGCCGTTCTGCGCCGCTTCGACCAGCTTGGCCGGCGTGGTTTCCTCGATGGTGGCGTTGATGCCCACAGCCTTCCACATGCCGGCGATGGCGCGTGCCATGTCGTAGTCGTTCGGAAACACGCCGTTGGTGGACAGCAGCGTGAAGGACACCGGGTTGGAAGGGCTGAAGCCAGCGGCTTTCAGTTCGTCGATGGCCTTGTTCTTGTCGTAGGGAAAGTGGAAATCGGCGACGTAGGACGGCGTGCCCTCGGGCGTCATGACCGACAGCGGCTTGGCGACGCCGCCGTAGAAGGCCTTGGAGAGTGCCGCCTTGTCGATCGACAGGTGCATGGCCGCGCGCACGTGGTCGTTGTCCATCGGCTTCACGTAGTTGGGGATCCGGATCATGTAGACCTCGGACACGGGGTAGACCTTGGTGACGATGCCGGTCTTCGACGTCAGCCGCTGCACTTCGCGCATCGGCAACTGCGTGGCGATCCCGACCCGTCCGGACTCGGCCAGCGCGACGCGCGCCGAGCCTTCCGGAACGATCTGGAACACCACCTGCTTGATCGGGGGCACACCGCCCCAGTACTTGTCGAAGGCTTCCAGCACGATGCGCGAGCCGCGCTGGTGCTCCACCATCCGATAGGGGCCGGCGCCGATCGGCTTGGCGTTGAAGCCTTCGGGCCCGACCTTCTCCATGTAGGCCTTCGGCACCACGTAGACAGCCAGGAAGGCCAGGTAGATCGGGGCCGCCGGTGTCGGACGGTTGAAGACGATCACGCCCTTGGTCGGCGAGCTCACTTCGACGTCGCTGAGGGTGTTGAGCATGCCGCCGACCAGCAGCTTCTTGTCGGCCTTGCCGCGCTCGGCGAGGCTGTAGCGGACGTCGTCCATCGTCATGCGCGTGCCGTCGTGGAACAGGATGTCATCGCGCAAGGTGATCTCGAGGCGCGTGGCCTTGTTGTCGACCCACTTCCATTCCTTCACCTGGCGCGGTTCGAGCTTCAGTTGCGGCGAATAGCGCAGCGGCGAATCGAAGACCGACTGGTAGAGGTTCTGGATGTTGGGTATGGACAGCGCGTTCGGGTCCCACGTCGGCACATCGACAGGGTAGGCAATCGCCAGCGTGGACTTGTCCACCGCCTGCGCGCCGGCCATCTCCCACGGCAGGAGCGAGCCCGCGCCGGCAGCCATGGCGCCGAGCAACCAGCGCCGACGGGCAGGGTCCTGCAATGCCCGTTGGAGTTCGGCATCGTGAGCGGCTTGGAAACGGTTGTCTGTCATGGTGGGGATCTCTTCAGGGTGAAGGGGAGGGAACTCATTGCTTGCCCGATTCGCCCAGGGCGACGTAGGCGCTCTCTGCAGCCAGCACGAACCTGAACATGCTGTCGTGGGCCGCAACCGAGTCGTGGCGCGCAAAGCTTGCGTACAGGTCCTGCAGCCCGGCGACCACGACCGGATGGATTCCCGGCCCGCGCAAGGTGGACATCCGCACGGTCAGCACCTGGTCGGAGCAGCGCATGATCACGGCCGCCAGCCGCTTGTTGCGCACGGCGCCCAGCCACGTCTCGCGGAAATCCACGTTGGCGCGGAACAGGCGCGGAAAGTCCTCCGAGGCCTGCGCGGCCTTGGCCTCGCTCAGGGCCGCGCTCAGCTGCGCGATGCCGGCCCGCGACAAGTCCCGCGCGGCGAGCGCCGCGGCGCGGGGTTCCAGCAGCTTGCGAAGCTCGAACACTTCCATCACGTCCTTTGGATCGAGCGTGGGGATGCGGTAGCCGCGCGCGGTGCTGACCAGCACGCCCTCTGCCACCAGTTGCAGCAGGGCCTCGCGCACGGGCATGCGCGACATGCCCAACTGCGCGGCAATCTCGAGATCCACCATGCGATCGTCAGGCGTCACCAGGCCAGTGCGCAGCCGGCTGCGCAGGGCGTCGTACGCGATGGCGCTGAGGCTCTGGCGGCTCTGCGGCTGCGCGTCGGGCAGGTCCTTCAGGAGTGAAGTCGAGCGAGCCACGCCTAATTTCCGTATACGGTTTGGTGAGGAGCGAATGCCCGGATTGCGATTTCGTGCCCGCAGACATGGCTGTTCGGGGAGGCAAAAAACGCGTTCCTCCCTCTGCAGAAGCCGCTTCCGTGCTTCGTCAGTGAGTTGCCATTTAGTTGAGGCTTAAAGGACATTGACTTCAATGTGGCACGAACAATATACTGTTGTCAACCGCTTTTAACGCGATTCCTGGCCGCCACGGCCGGGGGCGACAAGCGGGGAGCGCTTCGACCCATGAATACGCAAGCACCGCCTTTCCAGCATCCCTTCAAGCCGCTGCTGGAACGCGGCGCCGCCTTGCCATTGATCTGGTTGGCGCTCGGCAGCGCAGCGCTGGCCGAGATCGCCGTGCGGTCGGCGCCGGCCGCCCTCGTGGTCGATCTCCAGCACGGGTTGTGGGAGCGCGCAGCGCTCGAAGCCGCCGCGGGCATCGCGGGTGCGCACACGCCGGTCATTGCGCGTACGGCGGATTTTTCGGCAACGGCCGTCGGCGCCGCGCTCGATGCGGGCGTGGCCGCTGTCATGGCGCCGCTGGTGGAAAGCGCTGACGGCGCGCGCGCGCTGGCCAGCGCCAGCCGCTATCCGCCGCAGGGAAGGCGCTCAGGCGGCGGCGTGCGGCCGCTGCTGGCTGGCTTCGACAGCATGCGTGTCGCCAATCAGCACGTCGCCGTGGGCGCCATGATCGAGACTGCGCTTGGCGCGCAGAACGCAGAGGCGATCTGCGCGGTCGAAGGCATCGACTTCATCTTCATCGGCACCGGCGACCTTCAGCTCTCGATGCCGGATGCGACCCCCGAGCAATTGAAGGCTTGCTGCGCGCGCATCCGCGACATCGCGCATCGGCAGGGCCTCCCTTGCGGCCTGTTCACCCCCGACGCCGCTGTTGCACGGCAGGCCTTCGCCGACGGGTACGAGTTGGCCGTGGTCGCCAATGACATCGGCCTCGCTGCCCGTGGCTTCCTCGAGGCGATGCAGGCGGCCCGACCCTGATCTTCCAACGTCCGTCAGAAAGACCCGTTTCAGCATGACTACCGCGCAAGCCGTCGACGCTCTGGTTCAGGCGCTCGGCACCGAACTCGTGGCCACCGGGCCGGCCATCCCCGATCGGCGACATGGCGACTGGAGCGGCGTCCCGTTCAGCGTGCCGCGCGCCCTGCTGAGGCCCTGCAGCACCGAGCAACTGACGCGCATGCTGCAGATCTGCAATGCCTACGGTCAGCCCGTCGTCGCGCAGGGCGGACTGACCGGCCTTGCCGGCGGCGCCTGCTGCGGTCCCGACGAAGTCGCCGTGAGCCTGGAACGCATGAACGCGATCGAAGAGATCGACCCGGTCTCGGGCACCCTCACCGCGCAGGCCGGTTGCACGCTACAGGCGGTACAGGAAGCCGCCGAGTCAGCCGGCTTCCTGTTCGCGCTCGACCTCGGCGCCCGCGGCACCTGCACCATTGGCGGCAACCTCTCCACCAATGCCGGCGGCAACCGGGTCATCCGCTACGGGACCATGCGCGACCAGGTGTTGGGCATCGAGGCGGTGCTGGCCGACGGCAGCGTGGTCGGAGGCCTTCACAAGATGGTGAAGAACAACACCGGCTACGACTTCCGGCACCTGCTGGCCGGTGCCGAGGGTACGCTGGGCATCGTTACGCGCGTGGTGCTCAAGCTCCATCCGCAGCCGCGCTCGGTGTCCACGGCCTGGTGCGGACTGCCGAACTATGAAGCCGTGACCACTTTGCTCCAACGCGCGAAGGCGGAACTGCCGGGAGGCGTGTCCGCCTTCGAGGTCATGTGGCCCAGCTATCTCGACTTCATGATGGAGAAGGTCAAGGGCTTGCGGCCGCCGTTGCCGGCCCGCTACGCCATGAACGTGCTGATGGAAAGCGCGGGTGCCGACGATGTGCATCACCCCGTGGCTTTCGACGAATTCCTTTCGCGCATGCTGGACGAAGGCGTGATCGGCGACGCCGCCGTTGCGCGTTCCAGCACCAATGCCCGCTCGCTGTGGGCGGTACGCGATGCCACGGCCGAATTTCCGATGCTCCTGCCCGGCATGGCGGCGTTCGACGTGAGTTTCGCGATCGCGGACATCGGCCGTGCCGCGCTCGAATGCGAAGCCCTGTTGCGCGAGCGATGGCCGGACAGCACCGCCCTCGTCTACGGCCATCTCGGCGACGGCAACCTGCACGTGATCGCGCATGCAGACGGCGGCAGTCCGGAGACACGCGCCCAGATCGAAGAACTGGTGTACGACCTGACACGGCGCTATCGCGGCGCCGTTTCCGCCGAGCACGGCATCGGCCTGCTCAAGCGCAAGGTCCTGGGCCACACACGAAGCCCCGCGGAACTGGCGGCCATGCGCGCCGTGAAGAACGCGCTGGACCCCAAAGGCATCCTCAACCCCGGGAAGGTGATCTGAACATGAACGCACCGAAGACCAGGTTCCGCATCTGGGCGCAAGGCGCCACCGACCAGGCGGGCCATCGCACGTATCTCGAACGGCTGCTGCCTCACATGCAGGCGTGCGTCGACCCGGAGTTCGAGGTGGAATTCCACACTACCACGCCTTCGGTGACGACAGTGCACGCGCTGTCCGAGTTCCGTTTCTCGCGCGAGGTGATCCGCAATGCCATCCGCGCCGAGCGGGAGGGCTACGACGCGTTCTTCATGAACCACTTCCAGGACGTCGGCCTGTACGAGGCGCGCGCCTCGGTGAACATCCCGGTGCTGGGGCTGGGCGAGACCAGCCTGCTGCATGCCTGCACGCTCGGGCGCAAGCTGGGACTGCTCTGCATCAATCACGCCTTCATCCCGACGCACACGGACCAGGTGCAGCGCTACGGCCTGCAGCAGCGCGTCGCCGGCATCCGCGCCGTCGACGCCACGATGGCCGACTGGATGGAGGCCTTTGCGTCCACCGCGAAGAAAGCGGAGCTGGAAGAGGTTTTCGTGCGCGAGGCCCGCCGGCTGATGGACCTGGGCGCCGACGTCATCGTGCCGACCGGCGGCATTCCCATGATGCTCTTCGGCGTGCCAGGCGCGCATGTGGACGGGGCTCCCATCGTCAACGGTGTCACCGTGGTCTTGAAGGCGGCCGAGATGGCCGTGAAGCTGCGGCGCCTGGGTGCGGCGGGCACCAGCCGCGTGGCGCATTCCGGGTTCGCATTGCCGAACGAGAAGACGCTCGATGAGTTCCTGAACCATGGCTGATGCAGGCGACAAGGTGCCGGCGTTCAAGGACAGGCTGGTCTTCGACGATGCCGCGGGCGAACTGCGCGACGGACCGCGCCGCTATCTGCTGCTGCGGCCCGATGCGTTGATGACCATGTTTCGACTGCTGCCGCCGGACACCCGCGAACTCGCGCTGAACGCACTGGAGCAGGCGGTGCACCAGCAGGGCTCCGACAGCGCGCGTGCCTACCTGGCACACAGCGGTGGCGACGTCGAGATGCTGCTGACGACCATCGAGCGCACCTCGCCGCAACTCGGCTGGGGCACCTGGCGCTTCGAAACCGACGGTGATCGGCTGCGCCTGGAAGTGCGCAACAGCCCGTTCGCGCACGCCTTCGGTCCTTCGGAGCAGCCGGTCTGCCATGCAGTGAAGGGCATGCTGCGCGGCTTGGCCGACCTTTGGCTCGGTGTCCCGGCACAGAGCGACGAACTGCAGTGCTCGGCGCAGCACCACGCAACCTGCACCTTCGAGGCGAGGCGCACTGTAGGAACTCAGCGAAGATTTCAGTAACTTCCTCAGGGCGGGCGTCCTACGTGCACGCTACTTTTCAGTGGCTTGACGCAGCGAATATGACGCTGTGTGTCGTCGCTGGAAGTTGGCAAATACCAACGTTCTCAATCTGCGCGGTGCGCAAACTGCTTGACCCAGAAACCTTTCGCGTCATCCAATCGGCATGTAACATCTCGAAACTGCGACCGCTTTCAACCCTTCGAGGACCCATGTTCGATTCTTCGCGCATCCGAGAATCTGTTTTGCGTTCGATCATGGCCGTATCGATGAGCGTAGGCGTCGTCGCTACGCACGCGGAGGTCACGGTCCTGGTGAACCCCGGGGACCAGGGCGAACAGTCGCGCGCGTCGGTGCTGACGAGTTGGAAGTCTGCGGTTGAACAAGGGCTACGCAAGCAGCGCGTTGCAGACCCCACAGCGAGCCCCATCTCGCCCTTCGACATGACCGCCGATCTAAGCGCCGTGCGCGCACGTGTACCGGATGTGGTAGTCGGCCCATCGCACCTCATTGGCTCGGCAGTTCGCTACGGCTACACGCCAGTGGTGATGGTTGACCAGCCATCGCGCGCCGTGCTGGTCACGATGACCTCGAGCGACATCGGTTCGTTCGAGCAGTCGTCCGGCAAGCGCCTCGGCCTTCCGCAGCAGGACAGCCTCGTCACCTACCTCATCCGTGGGGAAGCTACTGCGGTCAACACGACTCTGAAGCGCCAGTTCTCGTCCATCTATCAAACTCGGTTCCAGGATGCATTACTGGTCTGCCTGCAACTGCGTCGCTGCGATGTCGTCGGCGTGGAGCGTGTCGTCTTTGATCGCTGGGTGGCCGCGGGCAATCCCGTGAAAGTCATCACGGAGTCGCACGAGGCGCCAGGAATGAGCGTTGCCGTGAAGGACGATCTCAAGCTCAACGTCGACAGCTTGCGTAGCGCGATCGCGGAGGCGATGCCGGGCATTGTCGGTGCCAAGCCCGCAGCGGTCACTCGTGACAACTTCACTTATGTCTCGACGCTCGGGTATTTCACCCCGCGTACGCTCGCAAACGCGAAGGTGGTCGACGCCAAGACCGTTGCCTCGTTGCTTCAGGCCAAGCAGGGCCGCTACATCGACACTCGCAACGATGCCGAGTTCAACGAAGGGCACGTACCGGGCGCCACACTGATCCCGTATGTCGAGAAGTCGAGCAAGGATCCGGATTTCGACGCCGCCGTCGACGCGTTCAATGTCGGTCGTCTCGGGCCTGACAAGGGTGCTCTGCTGATTTTCGGCTGCAATGGCCCGGAGTGCTGGAAGAGCCATAAGGCAAGCATCGCCGCCATCAAGGCCGGTTACACGAACGTCGCCTGGTTCCGCGGCGGCGTTCCCGAATGGCGCTCTGCCGGACTACCTATCGAAACTGGCAAGTCTCCTGTCGCCAACCCGTGAGCATGCGTTCCGCCGTCATTGCGGAACAGCACAATCAGGACTTGATCACCAACCTCCATCTCTACGCATGACATCACAACACGCAGTTGATCCCTCGCGTCGCGCCCTTCTTGGGGCCTCGGCTTCCGCCGTAGCACTGACCGGGCTCGGCCCGTGGCAGCACGCGTTCGCACAAGAAGCCCGCCCGTTGCCCGGCTATGCGGCGTGGAAGGATGCGAGCGCCATGATCGTGCACAGTCCCAACACTATTGAGCTGCGTCGCAGCGCGATGGGCGATGGCGTGATCACGCCGGCCAGTCAGCTCTACGTGCGCAACAACCTGACGCCGCCGAGCCCTGAAATCCTGATCAACAGCGATGCATGGAAAGTCCAGATCGACGGCGTTCGCAATCCGGGCGCATTCACATTGGCCGAACTCAAGAAGATGCCGACCGAGACGGTGACGATGGTCTTGCAGTGCAGCGGCAACGGTCGCGGCATGTTTCCCTCCAAGCCTTCCGGCACGCCCTGGCAGGTCGGTGCGGCCGGCTGCGTCATGTGGACCGGCGTACCCGTGCGCGAGCTGGCGCGCGCACTCGGCGGCACCGATGCCGTGGCGAAGTTCCTCACCGGCACTGGCGGAGAGGTGATTCCGGCCGGGGTCGATCCGAAATCGCGGGTCGAGCGCAGCGTTCCGCTTCCGGCGATGCACGACGCGCTGATCGCATGGGAGCTCAACGGCCAACCGATTCCGCTGGCCCACGGCGGGCCAGTGCGCCTGATCGTGCCTGGCTTCACTGGCGTCAACAGCGTGAAGTACGTGAAACGCATCGCGTTCACTGCAACGGAGTCCGATTCGGCGATCCAGCAGACCGACTACCGCATGAGTGGACCGGATGCGAAAGGGATGAGTCCGTCGGACCCTTCCGTCTGGGAGATGCCTCCGAAGTCCTGGATCAATTCGCCTTTGCCCGAAAGCGGCGCTTTGCGCGCTGGCGCGGCAGTCATCAAGGGTGTCGCGTTCGGCGGCACCAATGCGGTCAGACAGGTCGAAGTTTCGACCGACGGCGGCGCCACTTGGAAGGTGGCATCACTCGTCGGACCTGACCTCGGTCGTTTTGCGTGGCGCGAATTCGTGGCGAATGCCGACCTGAGCTCCGGAACCCATCGGCTGGCCAGCCGAGTGACCGATGTCAAGGGGCGCACGCAACCGGAAGCGCGCATCGAAAACAAGGCCGGCTATCTCAACACCAGCTGGCGCGACCACTCCGTCACGGTGACCGTGGCATGAGGGCGATGCCGGCAACAAGCCGGCGGCGAGGGCTTGCTGTTGCAGTTATCTGGCTGTGCGCGGGATTCGCCGGTCCGTCTTTCGCAGGAGATCCGGCGCTCGCCGAAGGGCGGCAGCTGTTCATCAACGGCGTGGCCCCCGCGCCGACCTGCGGGCTTTGCCACACCTTGAAGGACGCTGGCTCGACCGGGCAGATTGGCCCGAACCTGGACGAGCTCAAGCCGGACACGGCCCGCGTCGCCGCGGTCATTCGCAGCGGCATGGGCCCGATGCCGGCGTTCACCGCGCTGACGGATGCGCAAGTGGCTGCGTTGGCGCGCTACGTCGCCGCGGTTACGAAGCCCTGATCGGCTCGAACACGGCCAGTACGCCCCCCCAGCCCGCCGACGTCTCCCTTTGCTTCCGGCGCTCCCACATCGCACTCAGACGAAGCTGTAGCGCTCCGAGTGGTACTTGGCGAGCGGCACCTTCATCTCGCCCAGCGCCGCCTCGATGGCATCCATCATCACGTTCGGGCCGCAGATGAAGTACTCGTGATCGGCATAGCCAGGCGGCAGGTGACGCCGAAAGACCTCGGCGTTGATGTAGCCCCGCTCGCCCGTCCAGTCCTCCGGCGGCCGCGAGAGCACATGCACCACGGTGAGGTCGATGCGCTTCTGCAGTGCATCCAGTTCCTCGCGGAAGGTGATCGACTCCCAGTCCTTGCTGCCGTAGAGCAGGATCAGCGGCCGCTTGTCGCCCCGGTCGGCCAGCGTGCGGATCATGCTCACCATCGGCGTGATGCCGATGCCGCCCGCGATCAGCACATGCATGTCCGCAGGGTTGCCGATGGTGAATGCGCCATACGGTCCGTCGAGGTAGATGCGATGCCCGACCGGCACCTGGGCGATCGCGCTCGTGAAATCGCCCAGGTTGCGGATCGTCATCGCGACGCTGCCATCGTCGACCTCGGCGCTCGACGAGAACGAGAACGGATGGCCCGTGATCTTGAAAGGGCTGCCCCAAAGCGTCAGCCAGCCGAACTGGCCGGGCCTGAAGCGAAAGCCTGGATGGCCTTCGGGCCGCATCACGAGCGTCGTGGTGTCGCCGCGTTCCCCGCGCACCTCGGCCACCCGGTACGGCCGGCGCAGCATGAAGAGCGGCTTGACGAGGCGCACGTAGAGCAGCAGCGCGATCCAGAAGATCGTCATGCCGATCCACAGGGCGCGCTTCCATGGGTCGGCCAGGTAGAAGCCCCATCCGACCATGTGCAGCAGCCCGCCGCCGACGGCGACCACCGCGAGAACGATATGGGCGATGTGCCAGAACTCGTAGCTGATCCTGAGCTTCGTGCGCCACAGCGCCATGATCACCAGGGTGACGAGCGAGCCGATGGAGATCACTGCGAAGACCGCGCCGAGCGGTACGTCGCGCAGCGACTCGGGCGGCGCGAGCTTCTCCGAGCCTGTCGCCATCAGGATGATCGGATGCACCACCACCAGGCTGACGGCGATCAGCGAAATGCGGCGATGGAAGTGGTAGATGACGTCCTCGCCCCAGGGATCGGTCACATACCGGAATCGCGCCGTGAGGCCGAACTGCAGGCCCATCATCGCGAGCCCCGAGTAGCCGAGCGCGACCGAGAACTCGGTCCAGAAATCACGGCTCGGTGGCAATGCGCCCGTCAGCAGTGCAAGCAGCGGCGCCAGAATGAACAGCAGGTAGATGGCCGACCAGACAGCCTTGCGGGTCATGGCTCACCCCCAGGTTGGCTCACTTCGTGTAGCCGCCCACCCCCTGCAAGGGGGCGATACCTGCAGCCCGGCGAAGCCGGTTCTGCGGTATCCCTGGCTGATGCGCGTTCATTCAGATGCATGTGGTCAGCAGCAGTGGAGGCCCGAGCGCAAGCACCCCGCTCGCGAAGGCGGCGATGGTCACCCAGACGATGGCGTCGTGCAGGAAGCTGCCGGTCTTGCCCGACGCCGGATCGGGCGAGCCTTTGGCGAACTTGCCCCACATCCAGCCGATGACGACCAGGTGCGCGAGGAACGAGACGATGAGGCTCCAGCGCAGTGCGCCGGCCGACCACCCGAACGCGCAGCCGATGGCATGCATGGCGTAGAGCACCACGAGCGCGATGCACCAGACAACGAAGCCGGCTGCGAGCCACCAGAGCCGTCGCGGAGCCACCAATATGGCGCTCATGGCCGCGCTCCCAGGACCGTCACCAGCGCTGGCAGCGCGAGCACCAGTCCCACCGCGATGACGCCGGTCGCCAGCGTGTAGTCGACCCAGAGCCGCGTCAGGCGCAGGTCGGTGTGCCGACGCGGCGACACGAATCCGGCACCGATACGCAGGACGTTGCTGATGAGGAAGATCAGGCCGATGAAAGCATGCAACCCGACGTAGCCCAGCAGGGCCGCGGCCGTCGCGCCAAGAGCGTGCTCGGTCGGTCGCGGCGTGACACCCATGATCAGGCCCACGACGGCGGCGATGGTCACCACCAACACGAGCGCCGTCAGGCCGATCCAGCCGACGGCACCGCGCCCGGCGATGACCGCCTTCAGCGCGCCGCGCGACGTCACCGCAGCGACCACGAGACAGGCGATGGCGCCGAAGGCCATCAGCCGGTTCGGCTCGGGCGGCGTCATCGTCTGCCAGTTGGCGCCGGCCAGCCAGAGATAGAAGGTGCCGAACACCAGCGAAGTGAACAGCGTTCCGTTCGCCACCAGCGTGCAGATCAGCGACAGCCACGCCGGCGAACTGGCCACCTCGGTGTGCGGCGGCACCTCGACGCCCATCCCGACGGGCAGCGGACCGTAGTCGCGCGCGAGACCTGCTCGCTGCCCCGCGAACACGAAGAGCCCGAAAGTGACCAGTGCCAGCGCGAGTGACAGCAGGTAGAACTTGAACAGCAGACCGAGGACCGCCCCACCCGTCACGATGGCGGTCACCAGCGGCAGGTAGGTCGGGTTCGGCAGCACGATCAACTGGTCGGGCTTGCCGCTCGTCGCGTGCACGCCGATCGTCTCCTGCCAGCCGTTGCGTGTGAAGGCCAGGTAGCCTTCGCCGCGGGCAAGCTTCAGCGCAAGATCACCGGGTGCGACGCCATCGGTCTGTGGTCCGACATGCGGGATCGAGGCGAAGGCGTAGGGTGCCGGCGGAATCCGCATCGCCCATTCGAAGGTCTGGGCGCGCCAGGGGTCGCGCCGCACGCGGCGGCCGTAGCGCAACTGCACGAACAGGTCGATCACGAGCAGCCCGAAGCCGATCGTCATCACGAAGCTGCCGACCGACGACAGCAGGTTGAGTGCGTTCCAGCCTTCGTCGCCGTTGTAGGTGTAGATGCGCCGCGGCATGCCCATCAGGCCGGTCAGGTGCATCATGAAGAAGGTCATGTTGAAGCCGATGAAGATCAGCCAGAAAGCCGGCACCGCCAAGCGGTGCACGGCGGCGCGCCCGGTCAGCAGCGGCAGCCAGTAGTAGAGCCCGGCCATCATCGGGAAGGCGAGCGCGCCGGCCACGACGTAGTGCATGTGCGCGACCACGAAATAGGTGTCGTGCGCCTGCCAGTCGAAGGGCACCATCGCGAGCATCACGCCGGTCAGGCCGCCCATCGCGAAGACGAAGAAGAAGCCGAAGATGTAGAGCATCGGCACGTCCCAGCGCGGCCTGCCGTGCGACAGTGTCGCCAGCCACGCGAAGATCTGCACGGCCGTTGGCACCGCGACGATCGCCGACCCCGCCGAGAAGAAAGCCAGCGCCAGGTGCGGAATGCCCACGGTGAACATGTGGTGCACCCAGATGCCGAAGCTCAGGAAGGCAAGCGCGATGATCGCGACGACGATCGCTCGGTAGCCGACCAGTTCGCGGTTGGCGAAGACCGGGATGATGGTCGACAGCACCGCCGCCATCGGCAGGAAGATGATGTAGACGTCCGGATGGCCGAAGAGCCAGAACAGGTGCTGCCACAGCAGCGAGTCTCCACCGCGCGTCGGATCGAAGAAGGGCAGGCCGAAGGCGCGCTCGATCTCCAGCAGGATCGAGCCCAGGATCAGCGGCGGAAAGGCCACGATCATCATCATCGCCGTCACCAGGATGTACCAGGCGAAGATCGGCATGCGGTCGAGCGACATGCCGGGCGCACGCATCTTGAGGATCGAGACGGTGATCTCCATCGCGAGCGACAGCGCCGAGATCTCGACAAAGGTGATGCCGAGCAGCCAGACGTCGGCGTTGAGGCCCGGCGTGAAGACGTTCGAGCTCAGCGGCGTGTACATGAACCACCCGCTGTTGGGCGCCACCCCGACGATCAGCGATACCGTCAGGATCGTGCCGCCGAACAGGTAGCACCAGTAACCATAGGCCGTGAGCCGCGGAAAGGCGAAGTCGCGCGTGCCGAGGATCTTCGGTGTCAGGTAGACGGCGAAGCTCTCCACCATCGGAATGGCGAAGAGGAACAGCATCATCGAGCCGTGCATCGTGAAGACCTGGTTGTAGGTCTCCGGATCGAGGAAGCCTGAGTGCGGCGTCGCCAGTTGCACCCGCGTCAGCATGCCGAGCACGCCGGCGATCGCGAAGAAGGTGAACGACGTGACCATCATCCGCACGCCAATAACCGAATGATTGACCGCGGCGAAGCGCTGCCAGCCCGGCCCGGTGGCCCAGATCCGGTTCAGTTGGCGGTGCAGGCGCAATGCGCTGCCCCTGCTGCCGCCGCTGCCTTGGGCCTGCGGGTCGACGACGGATCCACTCATTGCTTCGCCTCCGGTGCATGGGTCGCCTGCGTCAGCGCGGCGGAAAAGTCCTCCGGTCGATGGACGATGATGACGAAGCGCATGCGCGCATGGCCGATGCCGCAGAACTCGTCGCAGGTCCCTTCGTAGCGGCCCGGCTCGTTGGCCTGGATGCGCAGCCGGTTGACCTTGCCGGGCACCGCGTCGATCTTGCCGGCGAAGCGTGGCGCCCAGAAGGCGTGGATCACGTCCTTGCTGGTCACCACCATGTCGACGGGCGCGCCCGCGGGCAGCAGCAAGACGTTGCGCGTCTCGGCGCCACCGTGCCCGGGGTAGCGGAAGGTCCATGCCCACTGCTGGGCCACGGCCTCGATGCGTTGCGGCGGCGTGCTGCCGGGCAGTGGAATCAGCCGCTCGCCGACGACCAGTCCGTAGGCGAGCAAGGGCAGCAGCACCACCGCAGGAAGGACCAGCCCGCCCATCACGATCCATCGCGTGGGCGAGACGCTCGAACCCCAACCCGGACGCCGGACCACCATGACGAAGAAGGTCATGAGCATCAGGAAGAGAACGGCAGCGCCGATCAGCATCACCCACCACATCGTCGCGATCGAGTGCGCGGCCGGGCCTGAAGGATCGAGCGCGGACAACGGTCCCTTGCAGCCCGCCAATGCCGTCATCGATGCGGCTTGGATGGCCCGGGACAAGACGCTACGATGGCCGCACATCGGCCGAACCCGGCGCGAAGGAGAAGCAGCATGGCGAAAGGCGAGAGGACCCCACCTCCCAGCGAGGTCGTTCTGGAACTGAACCGGCTCGACATGGGCTCGGCGGTGGCACTGGTGGGCCATCCGATCCACGTGATGATGGTTCACTTCCCGGTCGCCTTCGTCGTCGCGACGCTGGGTGTCGATGTCCTCTACTGGTGGACGGGCGATGTGTTCTGGCTGCGCGCCGGACTCTGGTCGGCGGGCGCCGCCTTCTGGACCGGCGTGGCGGCCAGCATCGTCGGCACCGGCGAACTGCTGCTCGTGCGCGGCATCCGATTGCTGGAAGCGAGCTGGTCGCATGCCGTCGCGGCGATGACGCTGGTCGCGATCGCGGGCGCCAACTGGGGCTTGCGGCTGATCGACCCGGTGTCCGTCCTGCCGCACGGCCTGGCCCTCTCTGCCCTCTCCTCGGTGATGGTGGGTTTCGCTGGGTGGCACGGGGGCAAGCTCGTGTTCGATCATGGCGTGGGCATCTTGGTCAGCCCGAAGGACTGATACATCCATTTGCCGAGCGCGCCCGGCTCGAACAGATGCGCGGCCATTGCGTTCGAGTCGATGTGCGGCTTGGCCAGCACCACCCACAGGATGCCGGCGATCACCACCGCATAGGCCGTCATCAGCGCCACATAGGACAGCCATCCGAATCGGCCGGTGGGTGAGAAGAGCTGCAGCAGCACGAGACCGCCCACGACGTGCAGCATCGCCATGAGCCCGACCAGGACCATCTTGATGGAGAACCACTCCACGAAGGTGGCCTGCAGGAAGATCAGGGCCGTCCCGGTGCCGATGGCGATGAAGGCCGCCGGTGAAGTGAGCTCCACGTAGACCAGCCGCGTGACGCGGTGCAGCCGGTCGAGCTCCGGTCCTGCGGCGACGCCCTTGCGCTGCCAGAAGAGGAAGGGCAGGGCCAGCAGCCCGCCCGACCAGATGGCGATCGCGGCCAGATGCGCGAACTTGAGCGCCGTCGTCACAGCGCGGGCTCCCGTGGCCGAAGGCTCGACCACGCGATCCAGAGCCCAGCGCCCAGGTAGGGCAGCATCGCCGGCACCCACATCAGCAGGCCGGCAAGTTGCTGGTCGGTGAGCGGCGTGAGCCCCCAGGCTGCGGTGGTTGCGATGTGCACCCGATAGAGCGGTGCGGACGCGAAGACGATCACCGCGCCCAGGAGACCCATCTGTCCGATCGTCGCCGCCAGCGCCACCAGCCGGGGCCCGGCGTGAACGGCAGGCGCGAGGATCGCGCGCCACATCAGCCAGGCGCTTCCGAGCAGCGAGAGTTGCATCAGCCAATAGGCCGGCACGCTGGCGAGTCCCCACGCATAGGCGCCCGGCGCATGCCAGAGCCAGAGGATGACTGCATGCGCCGTGACCAGCGCAGGCAGCGGCACACGGCTGGCCCGTCGCTGCGGAAAGGCCCTCGCAAGCAGAGGCGCCACGGCCGAGACGAGGATGATGTGGTGCAGCACACGCGCGGAGAACAGTGCCGAAGACAGGGCGCACAGAGGCGAGACGAAGACCACCAGCATCAGTGCGATCGCCGCCCAGCCTGCACGGATGTCCGACGAACGCCGGCTGGACACTGCGAATGCCAGCACGGCGAGGGCTGCAAGCAGCAACGGGTCCGTGTTCCAGCGCGACCAGAGGTCGTCCGGGACCGCGGCGGGACCGCAGTAGGCGATCATGAAATCCATCATGGCTCCATCCTCTTCCCGGTGGGCGGCCGCGCTGCGGTAGGCGGCCGGTCTTGTCTTCGGGGACAGGATAGTCGCGCACGTGCGCGGACTCAAGCGTTGTTCGTTTGCCTTGACAAATGGTCGATGCAAGGACATTGAGGCTCAGTCCTGCCGCGTGGGGTCGTTGAACGCGTCTTGCCGGCGTGCTCGCCCTTCATGCTGCGCGGGCCGGCTTCGTCGCCGATGTTCCCGGGAACAACACAGCGAACGCTCTGCTCGTCGAATAGGAATGATCCGATCGACGGTCCTCTCCTTCGAGTCGTAGTCTCAAGCTGAACAGGGAGTCGTCCTCTTGCCTCTGGAGGAAGTCGGGCCGATGGCATCCGGGACCCCCTGCGGGAACGATGAGACGCGCACGTCGCGCAAAGGATCAGCGTTCGACCACAACGAAGGGAGCTTCAAAAAATGAATCGATACAGAAGCAGGCTGTTCCTGCTGAGTGTTGTCGCCTGCGTTACTGCGTGCGCGACCGCCCGAGTGCCAGAGGCGTCTCCGCAACAGGCCTCTGCAACAGCGCCCATCGCGACGTTCCAAGGGCGGCCCATTGCGGCCGAACTGCCGCCAGAGGTGAAGCGATTGATAGATGGGGTGAGACGCCTTCACGAGCAGCCGGGGCTAATACTGGATCGCGAAGCGATCTACAAGACTCTCGATGTAGCGCCTACCTCATTGTTTGCACCATCGCTCCCCGACGGACGAACGATGACCGAAGAACTCGGGTTCGAGCGTCAGGAGGAGTACGTGAATTGGAAAGCGAGACTGAAGTACTCCGAACTCCCCAAAAGGAAATCATGGAACGTGAGGGTGGAACTGAGCTACGGCAAAGGCTCGAACTGTTATCCCTCACGTCTCGTGGAGTCGTACTGGGGAAAGCCATTCATCTATCGCCCCCTCGGTGTGCATGCGTTCCGAGGTGAACTGCAACGCAAGCAACGGGATCTGCCACCCACAGGACCTCATGACGGAGCGCCCTACAACGCGGAGTTCGGTGCACTCCATGCGAACAGCGCGAACGTGATCTTTTTCATTGGCCTGGGCGGCTGCCTGGTCTCCGTCAGGGCCAGCAACATCTTCAAACTGAAGGAATACAGCGATGACCACATCTACCACGAATGACGCAGTCTTTCAGTCATCGGGAGACGAGCTTGGGGATCGAATCGCGAAGTGCTGGAAGTCGTCAGCGGGCTTGGCGGTCGATTGCCGGCGCTTTTGGAGAGAGTCCAATCACAACGAAGGGAGTTACTAGGAATGAGTCGATGTAGAAGCAGGTTGGTCCTGCTGAGTGTGGTCGCCTGCCTCACGGCCTGCGCGACAACCCAGGTGCCGGAAAAAAAGACCCCACTTGGGGTGCCAGGGATACCGCCGCCGGTGTCCCAGCCCGCAGGCACCCCCAAGCCGCAGGCCACGTCAGCCGCGCCCGTCGTGACTATCGAAGGGCGTCCCATTGCGACCGAGCTACCGCCGGAGGTCAAACGATTGATCGATGGGATGCGACGCCTGCATGAGCAGCCTGGGCTGATTCTCGATCGCGAAGCGATCTACGAGGCACTCGGCGTGAAGGTCACCGAATCGAAGTCGTCACGAAGCACCGAGGGATCGCGATCAATGGGCGAAGGACTTGCCTTTGTTCGCTCGCAGGAGTACCCGAATTGGCGAGGGGCATTGATGTACTCGGAGTTTCCCGAAAGTGAATCGTGGAATGTGAGCGTCGAACTGAGCTACGACCACGGACCGATCTGCTATCCCTCACGTCTCGTCGAGTCGTACTGGGGCAAGCCATTTGTCTATCGACCCTTCGGTGTTCATGCGTTCCGACGCGAACTGCAGCGCAAACAGAGGGGCATGCCACCAACCGAGCCGCACGACGGCGAGCCCTACATCACGTCATTCAGCGCACCCCATGCGAACAGCGCCAGCGTGTCGTTCTTTGTTGCCCCAGGTGGCTGCCTGAGCACAGTCAGGGCTATCAAGCTTTTCAAAGTGAAGGAATACAGCGATGACCACGTCTACCACCAATGACGCGATTTCAAGCACTAGTGAAAGGAGCTACGAAGAATGAATCGAAGTAGAAGCAGGTGGAGCCTGCTGGGCGTTGTCGCATGCGTCGCGGCGTGCGCGACCGCCCGAGTGCAACAGGAAAAGTCCTCGCTCGGAACGACAGGGATACAGCCGCCCCCGTCGTTGATGCCGCAACCCGCCAGCACGCCTCCGCACCAGGCCTCTGCAACAGCGCCAGCCACAACGTTCGAAGGTCGGTCCATCGCGACCGAACTGCCGCCAGAGGTGAAGCGATTGATAGATGGGGTGAGGCGCCTGCATGAGACGCCGGGGCTGATACTGGATCGCGAAGCGATCTATAAAACTCTCGATGTAAAGCCCACCTCACTGTTCGCACCTCCGCGCGTCAGCGGGCGGACTATGACTGAAGAACTGGGCTTCGAGCGGTCGCCGGCGTACGCGAACTGGCGAGGGAGCCTGAAATACTTCGAATTCCCCGAGAGCGGGTCTTGGTCCGTAATCGTCGAACTGCGCTATGGCAATGGTCCGAACTGCTACCCCTCTCGCCTCGTCGAGTCGTACTGGGGCAAGCCCTTCGTCTATCGGCCCCTCGGAGTGCATGCGTTCCGGCGCGAGTTGCAACGCAAGCAACGGGACTTGTTGCCAACAGGGCCGCATGACGGAGGATCGCCCTTCAACGCGGAATTCAGTCCACCGCACGTGAACAGCGCCAGCGTGATTTTCTATGTTGGCCCGGGTAGCTGCCTGGTCAGTGTTACGGCAGGCAGACTCTTCAAATCAAAGGAATATGGCGATGACCAAATTTACCGTCAATGACGCGATCTTCGAGTCAGTGAGAGACGCGCTCGGGAATTGAGTCCCGAAGTCTTAGAAGTCGTCAGTGGGCTTGGAGGTCAATCGCCTGTGCTTTTAGTGAGAGTTCAACAACCAAGGGAGTTGCGAAGAATGAATCGATGTGGAAGCAGGCTGTTCCTGCTGAGTGTTGTCGCATGCCTCACCGCGTGCGCGACGGCCAGAGTGCCGAAGGAGAAGTCTCCGCTCGGGGCGACGGGGATACCGCAGCCCCCGCCCGTGGTGCCGCAACCCATCAGCACGCCGTCGCCGCAGGCATCCGCAGCCGCGCCTGCCGCGATGTTCGAAGGGCGACCCATTGCGACCGAGCTACCGTCAGAGGTAAAGCACGTGATCGATGGCATGCGACGCCTGCACGAGCAGCCCGGATTGATTCTGGACCGCGAAGCGATCTACACGACCCTCGGCGTGAAGGTCACTGAATCGAAGTCTTCGCGAAGCACTGATGGATCGCGAGGAATGGGCGAAGGGCTGGCCTTTGAGCGCTCGCAGGATTTCCCGAATTGGCAAGGGACTCTCATGTATTCCGAGCTCCCCAAAACCGAATCATGGAATGTGGGTGTCGAACTGAGCTACAGCCGTGGCCCGAACTGCTATCCCTCACGCCTCGTCGAGTCGTACTGGGGCAAGCCGTTCATCTATCGACCGTTCGGCGTGCATGCGTTCCGGGGCGAACTCCAGCGCAAGCAAAGGGGAATGCCGCCCACCGGGCCGTATGACGGAGTGCCGTACCAGCCGAGCTTCGCTGCGCAGCACCCGACCAGTGCGGCTGTGATTTTCAGGATTGGCCGTGGCGGATGCTTGAGCAGCATGAAGGCAATTCAACTTTTTAAACTGAAGGAATACAGCGATGACCGCATATACCATCAATGACTCGATCTTCCAACCATTGAGAGATGCTTCAGGGGCCGATCCCGCAGCTCTGCAGGCACTGATCAATGCACTCAATCAAAACTCCTACGCGAATGCCGCCTTCACGCAGGCTGTTCAGCGTGGGGACTTCGTCTTCGAATTGGTCGATCACGACACCTTGGCAAGTAACGGGGCCGGCGCCCTCTACAGCAATGATCGAGGAACAGACGCATTCATCAAACGCGAAAATAAGTTTGCCATCCAGCTCGACAAGGATTGGTTCGTGCCTCAGGATTCGAATCCCGCCACCTTCACGAAGAACTCCAGCACAACCCTCGGCATGCTGATCCAGGAGGCGGACCATTCCAATCGTCAGGCCACCTTCGACGAGGCCTTCAAGATCGCCATCACACCGAGCTATCTCCCGAGCTTGACCGGTGCAGCGCGCGTGGCTGCTTCAGTTGACGCGACGATGAAAGCCGAAGTTGCCGGTTGGTATGCCGAGCTGCAGACGGTGCGAGCGGATCTGGAGCGAGGGCACCTCGACCAGTTCAAGTACGACCTGTACACGAAGGAAGGCACCTCCTTCGGCAAGCTGCTTGCAGTGGAGGCGCAGGGAAAGGCGCTCGGCCTCAGTGGCGAAGCGCTCACCAACTACGTGAGCGATCACGGCAAGCAAGCCATCCCGAGCGACTACGTCGACAGGTACATGTCGTCGTATATCACCCCCGGCATCAATCCAGCGGACGTTCGCGCGCTAATGCCCTATGCCCAGACGAGTGATCCGCTTCGGGTCAAGTCGTACTCGGCGGAAGTAGGCCCCGACGGCGTCTTCAACGCCAATACGACGTACAACAACGGCGACCAGCTCACATATATCGATACCGGACTGTCGTGCCGCGTCATCGAGACGGACAGCGCTTTCAACGACGCCGACTACTCCACGCGCACGTTCATGTATGACTCGCTCGGCCGCCATGACTGGACAGCGGTCTATGACGACCACGGTGGATACACGGGCATTGACTACGACCAGAACAACGAGCGCGCCGACAGCATCTGGCAGATTCACATCGACGGGCTTGGTCGTACTGACTGGATCGCCACTAACGAGGACGACGGCAGTTACACGGGTACGGACTACGACCAGAACAATGAACGCGACGACAGCATCTGGCAAATCCACCTCGATGCACAGGGGCGCGAGGACTGGAAGAACGTTACGTACGACGACGGCCGCCGCTTGTTCGTGGACTTGGATCAAGCGAATGCCACTTCATTGAGCAGCGTTCACCATACTTACGATGCGCAGGGTCGAGAAACCGACTTCGTGGAGTTCAACGACGCCGGCGGCTGGAAATGGGTGGCCCTCGACTACACGGGCATTCAGTCTTGGAGCAGCGCTCACCATACTTACGACGCGCAGGGCCGCGAAACCGACTTCGTGGAGTTCAATGACGCTGGCGGCTGGAAATGGGTCGCCCTGGACTACACGGGCTCCCAGTCGTGGAGCAGCGTTCACCATACTTACGACGCGCAGGGCCGCGAAACCGACTTCGTGGAGTTCAAYGACGCTGGCGGCTGGAAATGGGTCGCCCTGGACTACACGGGCTCCCAGTCGTGGAGCAGCGTCCACCATACTTACGACGCGCAAGGTCGCGAAACCGACTTCGTGGAGTTCAACGACGCTGGCGGCTGGAAATGGGTCGCCCTCGACTACACGGGCACTCAGTCATGGAGCAGCGTTCACCACACCTACGATGCGCAGGGTCGAGAAACCGACTTCGTGGAGTTCAACGATTCCGGCGGCTGGAATTGGGTCGCCCTCAACTACACGGGCTCTCAGCCATGGAGCAGCGTCCACCATCTCAACGATGCACAGGGTCGCGAAGACTTCAACACTTCGTACTTGAACGACGGCCGCCGGACCGTCATCGACTTCGATCAGAATGGAAGCCAGACATGGAGCAGCACCGTCACCAACTACGATGCGTCAGGCAGGAAGGCCACTCAGACGCAATACCACGACAACGGCGACCGCTCCGAGAGAACGTACTTCCCTGAACAGAATCCGAATGCCTTTTCCGAGCAGTACATCTATGCCGATGGACACGGGGCGGGTGGGAAAGTCCTGTTCGACGGCTATAACTCCCGACTCCTCATTGGCGGAAGCGATATGGCAGGTGAATTTGTCGGTAGCCCACACGACCTGTGGCTTCGAGTCGGGGTGACGTACTACTTCGAGGAACCCGACGCCCTTGTCATCGTTGGCCCAATCGAAGGCCCCTTCGATTCAACCGAGGGGTGGTAATGCTTCAGCCGGCGTCCTGCTCGCACAGGCGCCGGATCTCCATAGGAATCGGCACCGCCCGGATCCCGCCACCCTCACGCTTCGCTGCGAAGATCCGCACCTCCTCGCATTCCAGGATCAGATCGTCGCCGCGAGTGATGCGATAGCGCTGCACGAAGCTCTTCTCGCGCCATTCGGAGATGGTGACGGCGATGCCCAGCGTCTCGCCGTAGGTGGCGCTCTTTACGAAGCGCGTGTGCGTGTCGACCAGCGGCGTGCCGATCACGCCCATTGTCTCGGTCGTCTCCTCCCAGCGCGGCACGCCGCGCTCGGCAAAGAAGTGGCGCGAGGCCGCGTCGATCCACCGGAAGAAGTTGGGAAACCAGACGATGCCGGCAGGGTCGCAATCGCCGAACTCGACGCGCACGGTGTAAATAACTTCAGAACTCATGATGTGCCAGTCTTCAAACAGGAATACCGCGGAACCGGCTCCGCCGGGCCGCCGGTATTGCCCCCTTGCAAAGGGGGTAGGCGAAGCGACACGAAGTGCGCGCAGCCTGGGGGATGTCAACAGCTACCCCATTTTCGTGGGCAGCCAAAGCGCGATGATCGGGAACGCGATCAGGATCACCAGCCGCACGATGTCCGTCAGGATGAACGGCAGCACGCCCTTGAAGATGGTCGTGAAGCTCACATCCTTCACCACGCTCTTGATGACGAAGACGTTCATCCCCACCGGCGGATGGATCAGCCCGAGTTCCACCGTCATCACGATGATGACGCCGAACCAGATCGGATCGAAGCCCAGATGCACGATCACCGGGAAGATGATCGGCACGGTCAGGATGATCATCGCCATCGCGTCCATCAGGCAGCCGAGTACGAGGTACATCAGCATGATGAGCGCGAGCACGCCGTAGCGGCCGATGCCCAGGCTCGTCAGGAACTCGGTGAGCTTCTGCGGGCTTTGCGTGATGGTGAGGAAGTAGCCGAACAGTAGTGCGCCGATCAGCACGGTGAAGACCGCCGCCGCCGTGCGCGTGGCCGAGAGCAGGGCTTCGCGGATCTTCGGGCCGTCGAGCTTGCGCCGCAGCAGGCCGAGGATGAAGGCGCCGCTCGCGCCGACGCCGCCCGCCTCGGTCGGCGTGAAGAAGCCGCCGTACAGTCCGCCGATCACAAAGACGAAAAGCACCAGAGGTGCCCACACGTTCTTGAGATCGGCCACGCGTTCGGCCCAGGGCTTGATCTCGCCGCCGGGCAGCCAGTCGGGGCGGACCTTCACGATGATCGCGATGGTCAGCACGTACATCGCCATCGCGAGGATGCCGGGGACAATGCCCGCCATGAAGAGCTTGCCGATGTCCTGTTGCGTGAGGATGGCGTAGACCGCGAGCACCGTCGAAGGCGGCAAGATGGCGCCCAGCGTGCCGCCGGCCGCGATCACGCCGGTCGAGAACGACTGCGGGTAGTTGAAGCGCCGCATCTCCGGATAAGCGACCGCCGAGAAGGTCGCAGCCGTGGCGACCGAAGAACCACAGATCGCCGCGAAGCCGCCACAGGCCAGCACCGTGGCCACGCCGAGGCCGCCGCGCAGGTGGCCAATCATCGAGTTGGCGGCCTTGAAGAGTTCGCGGCTCACGCCGGAGACGGACACCAGGGCGCCCATCAGCATGAACATCGGGATCACGCCGAAGGTGTAGTCGGTCACTGTGCGCATGGAGGTCTGCCCGACCAGCTTGAGCGCGGGGCCGGGGCCGACGATCCATGCGTAGCCTGTGACACCTACCAGCCCCATCGCCATGCCGACCGGCACGCGCAATAGCATCAACGCAAAAAGAACCACGAAGCCCAGAACGGCAATTGCGTCAGTGCTCATTCATCGGCTTTCATTTCAGGCTTCTCGTCATGGAGCAATTCGGGATGGAAGATCAATCGATAGGTGCGGATCGCGATCAACACCACTGCAGAAACATCGCCGAGCCAGGCCACTGCATAGAAGGGCCAGGTCGGGATGTTCATGTCGTAGGTCAGCACGTGGTCGACGTAGGTGGCGCGCACCTTGTCGAACAGCGTGGCGGTCTGCACCGCGACGACGAACAGCAGCACCAGCGTGGCGAACACGTCGATCCACCGCTTCGTGTGCGACCCGGCCGCGGTCCACACGAGGTCGACCGTGATGTGGCCGCCCCGGTAGCTGGTGGCAGCGATACCCCAGAAGATCAGGATGCCGAGCAGCATGCGGCCGAAGTCGTAGGAGTCCGGAATCGAGGTGTCGAAGAACTTCCGAAGAACGACCGCGATGAAGATGTTCAACGCAACGATCCCCACGAACATGGCGGCCAGCCATTCGATCGTGTTGATCATCCGGTCCATAACGTTCTCAGAACGCTTCGTCATTGCATCTCCAACGCGCGATCAGCGGGCAAGCAACGGATCACAGGCTCGATTTGTTTTTGGCGAGGCTGGCCTTGAGCGAATCCATGACTGCCTTCGGATCCTGCCCGACCTTCTTCACGCCTTCCGCCCATTGCGCCTCGCCCGGCGCTGTCGCCTTGCGCCACGCGTCGAGCTGCTCAGGCGTCAGCTTGTAGATCTCATGCCCCGCCTGCGAGGCGATCTTCGCGCGGCCGGCGAATTCGAAGTCGGCCCACGGCGTGGCGACCTTCTCGGCCCACTCGCTGGTGCAGTGGTCGTCGATCACCTTCTTCTGCGCGGGCGACATGCTGTCGTACTTGCTCTGGTTCATGGCCCAGACGAAAGGCGTCACGTAGAGCGGCACGTCCATGTGGTAGCTCACCACCTTGTCGATGCCGAAGAGGCCGATCGAGCCCCACGGGAAGGTGATGGCATCGGCCACGCCACGCTCCAGCATGTCGCGCGACTCGGGCGCGGAGGCCTGCACGTTGGTGCCGCCGAGCGAGGTGACCATCTGGCCGATGGTGCTGGTCGCGGGGCGGATCTTCATGCCCTTGATGTCGGTCGGCAGCGTGATCTTCTTGCGCGCGTGGAAGGTGCCGGGGTCGTGCACGAAGGCGAAGCAGAACTTCACGTCCTTCATCTCCTTGGCGGCGTACTGGCGATACCACTCGTCGATCGCGGCCGTTCCGCCCTTGCCGTTCGAGAACAGGAAGGGGAGCGAGGCGCCCGCCATGATCGGGAAGCGGCCCGGCTGGTAGCCGGGGTTGATGTAGGCGAAGTCGGCAATGCCGTCACGCGCCATGTCGTAGTGGTCGAAGGCCTTGCCCAGTTGCTCCGATGGGAAGAGCGTCGCCGTGATCGTGCCGTTCGATGCCTTCTTGATGTCGTCGGCCCATGCCTGCAGCGAAGGATTCAGCGGATGTTGCGCCGGCACCCAACTCGACATCTTGAGATTGACGGGCTTGTCCTGCGCCTGCACCGGCGCGGCGGCCAGTGCGAGCGCGGCCGAAAGGGCCAGCACGGCGCGGGTGGCGGCCGAGGTCAGGAAGCGGGTTGTCGGCATGGGTTTGTCTCCTAGCGGGTTGGATGGAATCGGCGATTCGACGATGCGCGCTTGTTGTCGTGTTTGTGCGGTGCGCAATCGATTATTTTTCATAAGAGTCGGCAGCGCCGTAAATCGGCGTTTACCTTGAGTCAGCGCGCCTGCGTCGTCGAATGAGGCGGTCGCTTCATCCAGCGGATCGGCTGCGCCTTCACGGGACGCGGCGGTGCGCCGTGGCGGACCAGCGCGGCATCGAGCGCGGTGCCGGCCTCGTCCGCCAGCGCGGCCTCGCGTGCGGCGGCAATCGCTGTCGCACGTGCCGAGGGCGAGGGATCCGGCAATGGCGCAATGGCCAGGTGGTCGATCACGTGAAGCAGGTTGTGCTTGCCGCGCTCGTTGGTGCTGCCGTAGCCCTTGATGAGCCGGCCGCACAGCGCGATCTCTTGCCCCAATCGCCAGTTGGTCCGCGTGCCGCCGACCACCGCGTCGAGCCAGCGGCCGATCAGCGCCTGTTCCTCGGCGAAGCGATGCCCGCGCTTGCGCAGCCAACGCAGCGAGGCCAGCACGCGCAGCGACGCCATGCCGAAAACCGAATGGCTGCCGACCTTGAGCGGCAAGGCCCACGGCGTCTTGCGGCGACGGTCCCACGCGGTCATGCGATGGGCGAGCGAAGCCGGCAGCAGGGCGGCGAACTCGGGCGTGCCTGGCTTGAAGTGGTCGTACACCTTGACGATGTCGTCGTCTCCCGCCTTCACCTCGTCGCGCACCCGCCGCGCCCGGCTGGCGCGGCTCTTGAGTTCGGCCACTCGCACGATGTCGTCGAAGGCCATCCACAGTGCGAGCCAGCGCGCCATCTCGCGGGTGATCGCAAAGCCTTCGACACCGGCAGGGTCAACGGCACGTTCCGCGGCAAGCACCTTCTGCAGCCGCTCCATGTACAGCATGGCGTAGTTCGCATCTTGGTAGTCGAGGACCCGCGCGTGGCCGAGCGCAAGCATGTCATGCACCGAGGGCGGGAACAGGCTGGCGACGGCTGCCGGCAGGCTCTGCGGGGCCGGCGAATCGCTCGCGTCCGTTGCCAGCAGGCTCGTGACCAGCGCAGCTTGCCGGCGAGGGGTGTCCACGGCGTCCAAGGCTTTCGCAAAGCCGCGCAGGCTGGCGGCCGCTGCCTTGCCGACCTTGTCGGGTGCGCTGGTGTCCCCGCCGCGCACCACGCGTTCATACGCCTCGAGCGGAAACGGAAACAGCCCGCTGCCTGCGATGGCGCCGAGCATCACCGCGCTCACGACTGTTCCGGCTTCGCGTGCCACCCCACTCATGTCGAACACGTGATGCTCGCGGCTGAAGGCCTTGACGACGTCGAGCAGGCGTTGCGCATCGGCACGGCCGTCCCCGGGCTGCATGCGTTCGGCGGTGGTGAGCGTGCGGCCCGAGGAGGTGATGACGAGCGTCCGGTCGGGCGAACTCATGCCGTTGCCGATCTGGCGCGTCGTCTCCAGTAATTCGGAGGAGACGATGGCGTCCAGCGCACCCGGCACCGGGCTCAGGCTGAAGACGGGCTTGCGCCCGCCGAGTTCGGCCAGCGGCACCGGGAACACTTCGACGTAGTAGGTCGTAGCGCCGGTGCGCTGCGCGACACCAGGGATCGACGTGCTCTGTGCGGCGTAGCCGGCATGGCGCGCGGTGTCGACCAGCCATTCGGTCAACACGCCGCCGCCTTCGCCGCCGAGGGCGCAGATCAACAAGGTGATGGGTTGGGTGCGGTTCATCGTCGTCATGCGGGTTGAAGGGCGCGCACCACGGCACCGCGCAGGCTGTGAAGAAGACGTTCGTGCCACTTGGGGTTCTGCACCACCTCGGCGCGATAGAAACTGGGGCACAGCGTCGCCGCATGCGCATTGGCGCCGCACAGGCCGCAGCCGACGCATCCATCGATCACGACCGCCACCGGATCGACCTTGAGCGGGTCCGGGTTGTCCTTGATCGTGAGCGTCGGGCAGCCCGACAGGCGGATGCAGGCGTGGTCGCCGTTGCATACGTCCTCGTCGACGCCGTACTTCACGCGCACCACGCGCTCGCCCTTCTTCAACAAGCTGGCGATCCAGGGCTTGATGCGGCGCTGGCGCTCGAGCTGGCATTCGCCCTCGCCGATGATGACCTTCAGGCCGTTGAAGTCGCTCGTGAACGCTTCGTTGAGCGTCTTGCGCATCCTGTCGACGTCGTAGGTATGGACGGTGCGCAGCCACTGCACGCCGAGGCCCCTCAGCGTCGATTCGATGGTCTGGTTCTTGTCGACCAGGCTCTGCTGCTTGTCGACGGCGTGCGCCTTCATCTCGTCGTCGGGCGTCGAGATGATGTTTTGCGTGCCGGTGGCCGAGGTGTAGCCGTTCTTGAAGATCAGCAATACTGCGTCGTCGCCGTTGAAGAGTGCGCTTTGCACACCGGTGAGCAGGCCGTTGTGCCAGAAGCCGCCGTCGCCCATGATCGACAGCGCCCTGCGCTGCATCATCGGCGAGACGCCGGCGCGGCTGGCGAGGCTCATGCCGTAGCCGAGGATCGAGTGCCCCATCGAGAAGGGCTCGAAGGTGCCAAAGGCATGGCAACCGATGTCGGCCGCGATGTGCACCGGCCCGCTATCCTGCTGCGCCAGCTTGAGCGCCGCGAACACCGGCCGCTCGGGGCAGCCGATGCAGAAGCTCGGCGGGCGGTTCGGCAGTGGCGCCTCCAGCTTCGTTGCCACGGCGGCGCGCCGGTCGCGGTTGCCCGTGAGCCATCCTTTCGCCGAATCCTGCGCGTGTTCGGGCAGGTAGCGCGCGGCGAACTGGCTCACGCCCGTCGCCAGCACCTCGACGCCGTATTCGCCCGCGGCCGGCAGCATGTCGCAGCCGTGCAGGAAAGTCCGGATGTCGCGGCGGCGCAGCAGCGTGGCGATTTCCTGCTCGATGTATTCGGGCTGGCCTTCCTCGGCCACCAGCACCGCGCGCTTGCCCGCGCAGAAATCTGCGACTTCATCGGGCACCAGCGGATAGGCGACGTTCAGCACCAGCAAGGGGATGTCGGTCGCGCCGAAGGCGTCCGCAAGTCCGAGTTGCTGCAGGCTGCGGATGAGCGCGTTGTAGAGCCCGCCCTGCACCACGATGCCGAGGTCGGCGTGCGTTCCGGGGATCAGTTCGTTGAGCTTGTGCTCGGCGATGTAGCGGCGGGCGGCGGGCAGTCGTTCCTCGCCCTTGAGCTTCTCGTGCCTGAAGGTCACGGGCGGGTGCGCGAGCCGCATGTAGTCGAAGCCAGCAGGCTCTTCCATCAGCGCACGCGTCGAGATCGGCGGCGGCAGGTTGGCCTTGCATTCGAAGCTGCCGCGCACGTGGCAGGTGCGGATGCGCAGTTCCATCATGCAGGGCATGTTCGAGGTCTCGGACAGCCGGAAGCCGTGCTCGACCATGTTCACCATCACGCCCAGGTCGGGCCGCGGATCGAGCAGGCACATGCTCGACTTGAGCGCGTAGGCATGCGTGCGCTCCTGGATGACGGAGGCGCCCTCGCCGTAGTCCTCGCCGACCACGATCAGCACGCCGCCCTTGACGCCGGGCGACGAGAGGTTGGACAGCGCATCGGCCGCGACATTGGTGCCGACGATCGACTTCCAGGTCACGGCGCCGCGCAGCGGGTAGTGGATCGACGCGCCGAGCATCGCCGCCGCAGAGGCCTCGTTGGAGCAGGCCTCCACGTGCACGCCCAGTTCGTCCATGTACGGCTTGGCCTGCACCATGACGTCGAGCAGGTGTGACACCGGCGCGCCCTGGTAGCCGCCGACGTAGGCCACGCCCGATTGCAGCAACCCCTTGGTGATGGCGAGGATGCCCTCGCCATGAAAGGTGTCGCCCGCGCCGAGGCGCAGGGCCTCGATTTCCTTGCTGAATGAAACTTCCACGCGTCTTGACTCCGTGAGCCTGTTGCTATCGTTGGGTTCGGGTGCGCGGAACCGGCGTCGCACGTTGCCGACGCCGCCTTTCGCGAACCGCGCCTATTTGCCGGTCGGATTGGCGGGCGCGCCCGGGAAGCGCGCCACGTAGTAGGCGATGGTGTCCAGGTCCTCCACCGGAATGCGGCTCACCGCTTCGCCCATTGCCTGCGTGTAGCCCGGGCGCTTGCCCGACTTGAACTCGCGCAGCGTCATCTGCAGGTAGTCCTCGCGTTGCTGCGCGATGCGCGCCACCTGCTGTCCGCCGCTCAGGTCGGCGCCGTGGCACATCACGCAGCGATGCTCCTGCGCCAGGGCCTGGCCGCGCGCCATGCGCGCCGCATCGGGCGGCGTGGCCGGCGGTGGGGCCGGCACCGGCGGCAGGGTGCCGATGTAGTCGGAGAAGCCGCGCAGGTCCTTGTCGTTCATGGTCTTTGCTACAGCGGTCATGGCTTCGTTGCCTCGACGGCCCTCGCGGAACAGGAAGAGCTGCGTGATCGCATAGAACGAATGCTGGCCCGCGAGGGCGGGCGTCCCGGGCATCTCGCCGCGTCCGTTCGCCCCGTGGCAGGCCGCGCACAGCGATGCGAAGCGCTGCTTGTAGCTTTCGGTCGTGGCCTGGCCCTGCGCGCCGGCCGGCAGCGCCGCAAGCCAGACGAGCGCAGCGGCTACCGGGATCGCCCGTCCTGCGCGTCCTCTCATTTGCCGTAGCTGATGCGGTAGATCGCACCGGCGTGGTCGTCGCTCACCAGCATCGAGCCGTCCCTGAGCACGAGGAAGTCGACGGGCCGGCCCAGGTAGGTGTTGTTCTCGACGAAGCCGGTCATGAAGGGCTCGACCTTCGCGCCGCCCTTGCCGTCAGGCCAGGCGACCGCAACGTCCGCGTACTTGACCGAACGGTTCCACGGACCATGGCGGGCAATGAACATCGCGCCCTGGTACTTGGCCGGGAACATCTTGCCGCGGTAGAAGCTCAGGCCCAGCGCACCGGCGTGCGGGCCGAGCAGCGCGGCGGGCTTGGCGTAGTCGTTGCAGCTCTTGCCCCAGCCGAACTCGCCGTCGAGGATGTTGCCCTGGTGGCAGTACGGATACCCGAAGTGCTGGTCCTTCGCCGTGATCTGGTTGAGCTCGTCGTTCGGCAGGTCCTCGCTGAACCAGTCGCGGCCGTTGTCGGTGAACCAGAGGTTGCCCGTCTTCGGGTCGAAGTCGAAGCCGACGGTGTTGCGCACGCCGCGCGCCACGGTCTCGATGCTGCTGCCGTCGAGGTTCATGCGGAAGATGCGCGCGTGCCGCTCGTCCGGATCGCACAGGTTGCAGGGGGCGCCGACCGCGTAGTAGAGCTTGTCGTCGTGGATGCGCAGGTAGCGCCAGCTGTGGTCCTGGCCACCCGGCAGCTTGTCATAGAGCACCACCGGTGTACCCAAGTTGTCCAGCTTGTCCTCGACGTTGTCGTACCGCATGATTTTTGTGTTGGTCGCGACGTAGAGGGAGCCTTTGTAGTACTCGATGCCCGTGGCCATTTCCATCTTGTCGATGATGGTCTTGGGCTCATGCGAGCCCTTCTCGGGGATCGCGTAGACCTTGTTGCCGACGAACAACGTGCTGACGAACACATTGCCCTTTGCTCCCTGGCGCAACTCCCGTGCGTCGAGCACGCCCGACGCCCAGGTCTCGACCTTGAAGCCGGGCGGGAGCTTGAACTTCTTTGTCGGCAACTGGTCGGCCGCGGTCGGGATCGGGAAGGCCGGCACCGGCGCCAGGCGCGTGGCGGCCTCGGTCTTGGGACGGCCCTTGGCCCAACCGGGCTCTTCGGCCGGTGGCTGCTGGGCCCAGGCGGCGGTGGCCGCGCAGAGCAGTGCGGCGATTGCCGCATACGGACGGATGGTGGCCATTGTCTTGTCTCCTTCTCGTTGTCGGCTGGATGCCGTCTGTCAGTTTGCGGGTGTGGCGTCCGGGCTTCAATAAAATAATCGAGCTAAGCGACATGAATGCCATGCATATAGACGCCATCGACCTCAACCTGCTGCGCCTTTTCGACGCGGTGTACCGCGCCCGCAATGTGAGTCGGGCTGCCGATGCGCTGGGGCTCACGCAGCCTGCCGCGAGCCACGGCCTGGGCCGGCTGCGCCTGCTGCTGCAGGACGCGCTATTCATCCGCGCGCCGGGCGGCGTGGCGCCAACGCCGCGCGCCGAGCGGCTGGCAGTGGCGGTGGAGTCGGCATTGACCACGCTCGAAGTGGCACTGAGCGAGCCCGATCGCTTCGATCCCGCCGCCTCGCGCAAGACCTTCCGCATCCACATGAGCGACATCGGCGAAGGCCGCTTCCTCCCCGGCCTGATGGCGCGCCTGGGCGAACTGGCGCCCGGCGTGCGGCTGGAGACATCGCCGCTGCAGCCAACCGAGATCGCGCCCGCGCTCGATGGCGGCCGGATCGACTTCGCCTTCGGTTTCCTGCCGAAGGTGAGCGATACGCAGCGCGTGATGCTGCTGAAGGACCGCTACATCGTGCTGCTGCGCAAGGGCCATCCCTTCGCCCGTTCGCGCCGCAACGGGCCGGCCCTGCTGGAGGCACTGCAGAAGCTGGAGTACGTCGCCGTTCGTACCCATGCGGAGACGCTGCGAATCCTCCAGTTGATGAATCTCGAAGACCGCGTAAGGCTGACGACCGAGCACTTCATGGTGCTGCCGGCCATCGTGCGCGCGACCGACCTGGCCGTGGTGATGCCGCGCAACATCGCACGCGGCTTCGCGGAGGAGGGTGGCTACACCATCGTCGAGCCGGCCTTTCCGCTGCGGGACTTCACCGTCTCGCTGCACTGGAGCAAGCGCTTCGAGGCGGATCCGGCGAACCGGTGGCTCAGGCAGGTGATCAGGGATCTGTTCGCCTGACGCCGAAGCGATCCGAGGCGCTTATAGTCCGAAACAACAAGAATCCAAGGGAGTAGACTGAAATCATGGAGTTGGAAATCTATACGGCATTTCGCAAGATAGGCATCGAGGATGCCGATGCGCGCGCTGCCGTCGAGTCGATCAACAAGGAGATCGACCGTCGGTACGGGCTGCACGCCCAGCAACTCGCGACGCGGGGCGACGTCAGCGAAATGCGGCACGAAAGTTCCGAGATGGAAGCGCGTCTGTTGCGGGTGCTGAATGACATGCAGCGATGGACGCTGGGTGCAGTGTTCGGAAGCATGGCAGCGCTGGCGGTGATCACCAAGCTGTGGCATTGAGGCACAGCGCATAGCGCAGCGCCCCAGCAAGCCGCCCTCGGGCGGCTTTTTTTATGCTGCGCCCGGTTTGGACGCGGTTCCGACTCAAGGGTTTTCCCCAGCGTCGCATACCAGCCCCCACATAGCCGATATGGGCACACCCGTATGCACGCACCCCCTTTAAGGACTAACTTCCAGTTGGCCCGATTTTTGATCTCGATAAAGCATTGCCCCCCACGAGCATGAGCATGACCCCGAGCACCCAACCCATCCGCTTCTTCCACCGCGGTCGGATCGTCGACGTCAGCGGCGTGCATCCGACCCGTTCTGTGCTCGACTGGCTGCGCGAGGACGCCCGCTGCACTGGCACCAAGGAGGGATGCAACGAGGGCGATTGCGGTGCATGCACCGTGGTGATCGGCGAACTGGCCGATGACGGCGAGAAAGGTGCAGTCGGCGGGCTGCGGCTGTCGACGGTCAATGCCTGCATCCAGTTCCTGCCGACGCTGCACGGCAAGGCGCTGTTCACGGTCGAGGACCTCAAGGCGCAGTGCGGCCACGGCCATGACGCGCAACAGCACGACAAGCACCCGGTGCAGCGCCTGCATCCGGTACAGCAGGCGATGGTCGACTGTCACGGCTCGCAGTGCGGTTTCTGCACGCCGGGCTTCGTGATGTCGCTGTGGTCGACCTACGAACATCACCAGGCCGGCGGCACCCGGCCGACGCGCCAGCAACTGGCCGACGATCTCTCGGGCAACCTCTGCCGCTGCACCGGCTACCGGCCGATCCTCGATGCCGGCCAGCGCATGTTCGACCTGCCCGATGTGCGCCTCCAGACGCAACCCGTGGTGGACGCGCTGTCCAGCCTGCGGCACGACCAGACCTTCGAATACGCCGCCCCGCTGGGCCAGCGGCTGGACCACTTCCATGCGCCGACCACGCTGGCCGAACTCGCCGCGCTGCGCGAGGCCAAGCCGACGGCACAGTTGCTGGCCGGATCGACCGACGTTGGCCTCTGGGTCAACAAGCAGTTCCGCGACCTGGGCGACATCATCTTCGTGGGCGACGTCACCGAGATGAAGTCGATCGAGGAGCGCGACGACGCCCTCTACATCGGCGCCGGCGCCTCGCTCGAGAACGCCTTCCGCGCGCTGACCCAGCGCGTGCCGAGCCTCACGGACGTCTGGCTCCGTTTCGCGTCGCCGCCGATCCGCAATGCCGGGACGATGGGCGGCAACGTGGCCAACGGTTCGCCCATCGGCGATTCGCCGCCGGTGCTGATGGCACTGGATGCGGAAATCGAATTGCGCCGTGGCGACCGTGTCCGTCGCATGCCGTTGCCGGATTTCTATATCGACTACATGAAGAACCAGCTCGAACCCGGCGAGTTCGTGCAGGGTCTGTCAATTCCGCTGGCGGCGCTCCGGCGCCAGGTGCGGGTCTACAAGATCAGCAAGCGCTTCGACTGCGACATCTCGGCCCTGTGCGCCGGCTTCGCCATCACGCTGGACGGTGAGGTAGTCAAGGAAATCCGCCTCGCATTCGGCGGCATGGCCGCGACCGTGAAGCGCGCCGCGCAGGCCGAGGCGGCGCTGGTCGGCAAGCCCTGGTCGCAGGCCAGCGTGAACGCTGCCAAGCTGGCCCTCGCGCAGGACTTCAAGCCGCTGAGCGACATGCGCGCGAGCGCAGACTACCGCCTGCAGGTGGCGCAGAACCTGCTGCAGCGCCTGTGGCTGGAAACGCGCACGACCGATCCGCTGCCGGTGGAAGCCACCAGCGTCTGGAGCGTGATGCCCCACGAAACGAGCGTCGAAGGAGCATGAGATGAACAAGCCATTGGATCCCAGCCTGTTCAAGTCGGCCGAGGCCTTTGCCGACTACCTGACCAATACCGCGGCGCGCATCGATGAACGCGCCGAGGCCAAGGCGCACGGCGACGGTGCGCGCGTGGGCATCAGCCGGCCGCACGAGTCGGCCCAGTTGCACGTGGCTGGCGAAGCGACCTACATCGACGACATTCCCGAACTGGCCGGCACGCTGCACTGCGCGCTGGGCCTGTCGCCCGTCGCCAATGGCGTGCTGAAGGGAATGAAGCTCGACGCGATTCGAGCCATGCCCGGCGTGGTCGACGTGATCACCGCGGCCGACATCCCCGGCAGCAACGATTGCGGATCGATCATCCACGACGACCCGATCCTGTGCAGCGGCGAGATCCGCTTCCTGGGCCAACCCGTCTTCGCAGTTATCGCCGAGACACGCGACGCCGCGCGCCGTGCGGCGGCCGGCGCCAAGGGCGCGCTCGACATCGAGGCCGTGCCGCCCGTGCTCACGCCGCAGGAGGCGCATGCGAAGGAACAGTACGTGGTGCCGCCGATGCACCTCGTGCGCGCCACGAACGAGGGCGGTGCCCAGGCAGCGATCGCCAAGGCCCCGCACCGGCTCAAGGCCGAACTCGACGTCGGCGGCCAGGAGCAGTTCTACCTGGAAGGCCAGATCAGCTACGCCACCCCCAAAGAGGGCGGCACGATGCATGTGTACTGCTCGACGCAGCATCCGAGCGAGATGCAGCACCTGGTCGCGCATGCCTTGCACCTGCACGCGAACGAGGTGCACGTCGAATGCCGCCGCATGGGCGGCGGCTTCGGCGGCAAGGAATCGCAATCGGGGCTCTTCGCCTGCGTGGCGGCGGTGGCGGCGAACAAGCTCAAGCGTCCCGTCAAGCTGCGGCTGGACCGCGACGACGACTTCATGATCACCGGGCGGCGCCACTGCTTCTGGTACGAATACGAAGTGGGCTACGACGACGAGGGCCGCATCCTCGGCGCGGAGATCACGATGGTCTCGCGCGCCGGCCATTCGGCCGACCTCTCGGGTCCGGTGATGACGCGGGCGCTGTGTCACTTCGACAACGCCTACTGGCTGCCGGACGTGTCGATGCACGGCTTCTCGGGCAAGACCAACACGCAGAGCAACACGGCCTTCCGCGGTTTCGGTGGCCCGCAGGGCGCGATCGCGATCGAGAACATCCTCGACAGCGTGGCGCGCGAACTCGGGCGCGATCCGCTGGACGTGCGGCGCGTCAACTTCTACGGCAAGGGCGAAAACAACGTCACGCCCTACGGCCAGGTGGTGAGCGACAACATCATCCACGAGCTGGTGGCGGACCTCGAAGCGAGCAGCAGCTACCGCGAGCGGCGCGAAGAGATCACGGCCTTCAATGCCAAGAGCCCGGTGCTCAAGCGCGGCATCGCGCTGGCGCCGCTGAAGTTCGGCATCTCGTTCAACGTGAAGCATTTCAACCAGGCCGGCGCGCTGGTCCACGTCTACACCGACGGCTCGATCCTCGTGAACCACGGCGGCACCGAGATGGGGCAGGGCCTCAACACCAAGGTGGCGCAGGTGGTCGCCCATGAACTGGGCGTGAGCTTCGAAAGCGTGAGGGTCACGGCCACCGATACGCAGAAGGTCGCCAACACCTCGGCCACCGCCGCGTCGACCGGCGCCGACCTGAACGGCAAGGCTGCGCAGGACGCCGCGCGGCAGATCCGCGAGCGGCTCGCGGCCTGCGCCGCCGCGCGCCATGGCGGCGAGGCTTCGGCGGTGCGCTTCGCCAACGACAAGGTCGAGGTCAACGGCCGCACGCTCTCCTTCAGCAACGTGGTGGCCGAGGCCTACCTAGATCGCGTGCAGCTCTGGTCCGACGGCTTCTACGCCACCCCCGGCCTGAGCTGGGACAAGGACAAGATGTTCGGCCGCCCGTTCTTCTACTACGCGTACGGCGCGGCCGTGAGCGAGGTCATCGTCGACACGCTCACCGGCGAATGGAAGCTCCTGCGCGCCGACATCCTGCACGACGCCGGCAAGTCGCTGAACCCGGCGGTCGACATCGGCCAGGTCGAGGGTGCCTTCATCCAGGGCATGGGTTGGCTCACGACCGAAGAACTGGTTTGGCATCCCAAGACAGGCCTGTTGACCACGCACGCGCCCAGCACTTACAAGATCCCGACGGCCAACGACTGCCCGCCGGTGTTCAACGTGCGCTTGTTCGAGGGCCAGAACTTCGAGGACTCGATCCACCGAAGCAAGGCCGTCGGCGAGCCCCCCCTGCTGCTGCCGTTCTCGGTCTTCTTCGCGATCCGCGATGCGGTGTCGGCCGTGGGCGATCACAAGTCCGATCCGCCATTGCGCGCACCGGCCACGAGCGAGTCGATTCTCCGCGCGATCACCGCGGTCCAGAACGCCGCCTGAGGGCACTTCCATGTGAATGCAGCGCTGTATAACTGCCCGCACATTCCAGACCACGGTGGGCAGCTATGAGAGACCAAGCGCTTCTAGACAAGATCGATCTTCATCTCATCAGGGTTCTACACACCGTGTTGACCGACCGCAGTGTCTCGCGTGCCGCCATCCGATTGGGGATGTACCAGCCGGCCGTTTCCGCAGCCCTCAAGCGGTTGCGCGAGCTGTCGGGCGACCCGTTGCTGGTGCGCTCGGGATCGGGCATGGTGCCGACTGATGCGGGGCTTCGGATGATCGAGCCCGCGGCGGCGATCCTGCGTTCGGCCGAGGTGCTGTTCAGCGATGCGCGCGGCTTCGACCCGCAGACCGCGGCAACCACCTTCCGCATCGCGGCGAGCGACTACATGGACCCGATCTTCCTGCCGCAGCTGGTGGCGCAGATCAAGAGCCAGGCGCCGCTGTGCCATATCGAGATCCATCCGCTGACCTCCGACTCGGACTACCACGCCCACCTCTCGCTCGGGCAGGTCGACGTGGTCATCGGCAACTGGCTGAAGCCCCCGGAAGACCTGCACATGGCGCGCCTCTTCGGCGACGAGATCGTCTCGCTGGTCAACAAGGACCATCCGGCCGTGCGGCGCGGCTGGGACCTGGAGAGCTGGCTCTCCGCCGAACACATCGCGCCGACGCCCACCCATCCGGGCGCGCGCGGGATCATCGACCAGATGCTCGACGAGATGGGCCGCCAGCGGAACATCACCGCGCGTTGCGCGCACTTCGGCCTCATCCCCGACATGGTGGCCTCGAGCCTGCTGGTGCTGACCACCGGCCGCCAGTATTGCGAGCGCTTCCTCGACCGGCTGCCGGTCGCGATCCTCGAATGCCCGGTGCCTCTGCCGCGACTCATGTACTACCAGCTCTGGCATGAGCGCACGCATTCGTCGAGCTCGGCGCGCTGGCTGCGCGAGCGGGCGAAGGCGGTGGCGGCTTCGCTTCGGCCCTCGGCGGTGCAGGGCGGCCCCGACTAGATAGATCTCGCGCCGGCGTCGCGAGCAAAGACAGACAACGCCATCGATCCATAAAGACTCGGAGACAAGACGATGAACCGGACAGAACAAGTGCTCGACCTCAAGGAGCACGGCGCGCCAGCGCAAGCCACGGCCTCGAGAGGCTGGGCAGAACGGATGTTCAAGCTCAGGGAGCACAACACCACCATCCGCACCGAACTGGTGGCGGGCCTCACCACTTTCCTGACGATGGCCTACATCATCTTCGTCAACCCGTCGATCCTTGGCGACGCGGGCATGCCGAAGGATGCGGTCTTCGTCGCCACCTGCCTGATCGCGGCGCTGGGGACGGGCATCATGGCCCTCTACGCGAACTACCCGATCGCGCTCGCGCCGGGCATGGGGCTCAACGCCTACTTCGCCTACGTGGTCGTGCTGCAGATGGGCTTCACGTGGCAGGCGGCGCTGGGGGCGGTGTTCGTCTCGGGCTGCCTGTTCCTTCTGGTCACGGTGTTCAAGCTGCGGGAGCTGATCATCCGCGGCATCCCGCACTCGATCCGCATCGCGATCACGGTGGGCATCGGTCTCTTCCTCGCCATCATCGCGCTCAAGAGCGCGGGCATCGTGGCGCCGTCGAAGGCGACCTACGTCACCCTGGGCGACCTGCACACCCCGCAGGTGGTGCTGGCAACGCTGGGCTTCTTCCTGATCGTGGTGCTCGACCGCCTCAAGGTGCCCGGCGCGATCCTGATTGGCATCGTCGGGGTCACCGTGCTGTCCTTCTTCTTCGCCGGCAACACGTTCAATGGCGTCTTCGCGGCACCGCCGTCCATCGCGCCGACCTTCCTGCAGCTCGACATCAAGGCGGCGCTGTCGGGCGGCATCCTGAACGTGATCCTGGTCTTCTTCCTGGTCGAACTGTTCGACGCCACCGGCACGCTGATGGGCGTGGCCCGCCGCGCCGGCCTGCTGGTGCCGGGCAAGATGGACCGTCTCAACAAGGCGCTGCTGGCCGACAGCGGCGCGATCTTCGCGGGCTCGCTGCTGGGCACCTCCAGCACGACCGCCTATGTCGAGAGCGCTGCGGGCGTGCAGGCCGGCGGCCGCACGGGTCTCACGGCGCTGACGGTGGCGGTGCTGTTCCTCGCGGCGCTAGTGATTTCGCCGCTGGCCGGCGCGGTACCGGCCTATGCCACCGCACCCGCCCTGTTCTTCGTGGCCTGTTTGATGCTTAGGGAACTGACCGAACTCGATTGGGACGAGACGACCGAGGTCATTCCGGCTGCCGTGACGGCGCTGACGATGCCTTTCACGTATTCCATCGCCAACGGCCTGGCGTTCGGCTTTATCACCTATGCGGTGTTGAAGCTGTTCACCGGCCAGGCCAAGCAGGTGCACTGGATGGTGTGGCTGATCGGCGGCGTGTTCCTTTTCAAGTTCATCTACATCGGCGGAGGATCATGAAAACACCCCCAGGCTTCGCGCACTTCGTGTCGCTGTGCCAACCCCCTCACCGGGGGCAACACCGGCGGCCCGGCAAAGCCGGTTCCGCGGTGTTTCCGGACCCCCGCGGCCCGGTTTCGCGGTTGTAATACGCGAACGAAACGGCAGGCACAGCCATGACAATCCAAAGACTCCAGCTCTCGCACATCACGAAGCGCTATCCAGCGGTCGTCGCCAACAGCGATGTGTCGCTGACGGTGGCACCCGGTGAAACCCACGCGGTCCTCGGCGAGAACGGCGCCGGCAAGTCCACTCTGATGAAGATCATCTACGGTTCGGTCAAGCCGGATGAAGGCAGCGTGATGTTCAACGGCCAGCAGGTCAACGTGCGCAATCCGCAGGAGGCGCGTGCGCTGGGCATCAGCATGGTGTTCCAGCACTTCAGCCTCTTCGACACCCTGACCGTGGCCGAGAACGTCTGGCTCGGACTCGACAAGAGCCTGGCACTCGCGGAAGTCGCGCGCCGGGTGCAGGCGAAGGCGGGAGAGTACGGGCTGGATATCGACCCCTCGCGGCCGGTGCACACACTGTCGGTCGGCGAGATGCAGCGAGTGGAGATCATCCGCGCGCTGCTGACCGACCCCAAGCTGCTGATCCTCGACGAACCGACTTCGGTGCTGACGCCGCAGGCGGTGCAGAAACTCTTCGTGGTGCTCAAGAAGCTGGCGTCGGAAGGCTGCAGCATTCTCTACATCAGTCACAAGCTGCATGAGATCCGCGAACTGTGCACGGCGTGCACGGTGCTGCGCGGCGGCAAGGTGACGGGGGTGTGCAACCCTCAGAACGAATCCAACGAATCGCTGTCGCGCCTGATGATCGGCGCCGAGCCGCCGCCGCTGACGCACCGGCCGATCCATGCGGGTGCCGTCGCGCTGCAGGTCAAGGGCCTGTCGCTGGCGCGCGAGGATCAGTTCGGCGTCGACCTCGACGGCATCTCGCTCGACGTGCGCGCCGGCGAGGTGGTGGGCATCGCCGGCGTGTCGGGCAACGGCCAGAAGGAATTGCTCTACGTGCTCTCGGGCGAGGACGTCCGCGCCGAGGCGCCGATGATCCAGGTGTTCGGCCAGCCGGCCGCGCATTTCAGGCCGCGCAGGCGGCGGGCGCTGGGGCTGCATTTCGTGCCGGAGGAAAGGCTGGGGCGCGGTGCAGTGCCCACGCTCGGTCTGGCGCACAACCTGCTGCTTACGCGCAGCAACGCGGTCGGCAAGGGCGGCTGGATTCGCACCCGCGCGCTGCAACAACATGCGAGCGACATCATCCAGCGCTTCAACGTCAAGGCCGGCGGGCCGAATGCCGCGGCGCGCTCGCTGTCGGGCGGCAACCTGCAGAAGTTCATCGTCGGTCGCGAGATCGATGCGAACCCGAAGATCTTCATCGTCTCGCAGCCCACGTGGGGTGTGGACGTGGGCGCGGCGGCGCTCATCCGCGGCGAGATCCTCGCGCTGCGCGATGCCGGTTGCGCGGTGCTGGTGGTGAGCGAGGAACTCGATGAACTCTTCGAGATCAGCGACCGGCTGTACGTGATCGCCAAGGGCCGGCTCTCGCCTTCGATCGATCGTGCCGCGGCCACCGTCCCGCAGATCGGCGAGTGGATGAGCGGCCTGTGGGACAAGTCGTCTCACGCCGCCACGGCATCCCCGGAGGTGGCCCATGTTTAAGCTCGAACCCCGCCCGCAGCTCTCGCGCTTCTGGAGCTACGGCTCGCCGATCCTGGCGCTGCTGGTCACGGTCGTGATCGGCATGGTGCTCTTCGCGCTGCTGGGCAAGGACCCGGTCAAGGGCCTCGCGGTCTTCTTCTGGGAGCCGATCAAGAGCGGCTATGCGCTGGGCGAACTGATGGTCAAGGCGACGCCGCTGCTGATCATCGCGCTCGGCCTTGCCGTGTGCTTTCGCGCCAACGTGTGGAACATCGGCGCCGAAGGCCAGTTCGTGTTCGGCGCCATCGCGGCCGGTGGTGTCGCACTGCTGGCCGACAAGACCACGGGCGGCTGGATCGTCGCCGCCATCCTGGTCGCCGGCATCCTGGGCGGCATGGTTTGGGCGGGCATCGTCGCGTTCCTGCGCGACAAGTTCAACGCCAATGAGATCCTGGTGAGCCTGATGCTGGTGTACGTTGCGACACTGCTGCTGGGCTACATGGTCTACGGGCCGTGGAAGGACCCGCAGGGCTACAACTTTCCGCAGACCAAGACCTTCGAGGCGGTGACGCAGATTCCGCGGCTGATCAAGGGCTCGCGCGTGAGCATCGGGCTGCTCATCGCACTGGTCGGCGCGGGGGCGCTGTGGGTGTTTCTCTTCCGCACGCGTGCGGGCTTCGCGCAGCAGGTCGGTGGCCTGGCGCCGGCGGCGGCGCGCTATGCGGGCTTCTCGGCGCGGCGCGCGGTGTGGATCGCGCTGCTGACCTCGGGCGGGGCGGCGGGCCTGGCGGGTGCGCTCGAAGTGGCGGGCCCGATCGGCCAGCTCAACCCCTACGTGCCGGCCGGCTACGGCTTCGCCGCGATCATCGTGGCCTTCGTCGGGCGACTGCATCCGGTCGGGATGATTTTCTCGGCGATCCTGATGAGCATGTTCTACATCGGTGGCGAACTCGCGCAATCTCGACTTGGGTTGCCGAAGTCGCTGACGGGCGTGTTCCAGGGGCTTTTGCTGTTCACGCTGCTGGCGTGCGACACGCTGATCGCCTATCGCATCAAGCGCAAGTCGGCGCCGAAGGCCGCCGCGGTCTCGCCGGGCACTTCTTCCTTGCAGGCCAGCACGCCGCTCACGGCCCCAGTCGCTCGTCCCACAGAAGGAGCTGCATGATGGAAAGCTACGCACTCCTCCTGGGGTCCACCCTGAGCGCCGGCACGGTGCTCGCCATCGCGGCGCTGGGACTGCTCATCAACGAGAAGTCCGGCATCGTGAACCTCGGCGCCGAGGGCATCATGCTGTGCGCCGCGATCGCCGGCTTCGCCACCGTCGTGACCACGCACAACCACTGGCTCGGCTTCGTGGCCGGCATGGCGGCCGGTGCGCTGCTGTCGGCCTTCTTCGGCGTGCTGGTGATCTGGCTCAACACCAACCAGTACGCGACCGGGCTGGCGCTCAGCCTCTTCGGCGTTGGCTTCTCGGCCTTCCTGGGCATCAACTTCGTGCAGGCCAAGTTGCCGGAGAGCGTGTCGTATGCGCTGCCGGTGCTCGGCGACATCCCGCTTGTCGGCCCGGCGCTGTTCCGGCATCACCCGATGGTGTATTTCGCGGTGCTGCTGACGTTCGGGTTGATCTGGTTCCTCTACCGCACGCGCGCCGGGCTGGTGCTGCGATCGGTGGGCGAGTCGCCCGAGTCATCCCACGCGCTGGGTTATCCGGTACGGCGGATCCGCTTCCTGGCGGTGATCACGGGCGGCGCGTTGTGCGGGCTCGCGGGTGCCTACCTGTCGACCGTCTACACGCCGTTGTGGGTCGAGGGCATGGTGGCCGGCCGCGGCTGGATCGCGCTGGCGCTGACCACCTTTGCGACATGGCGGCCGATTCGCGTGCTGCTCGGCGCGTACCTTTTCGGCGGCGTCTCGATGCTGGGTTTTCACCTGCAGAGCACCGGGGTCAACGTGCCCAGCCAGTTCCTGAGCATGCTGCAATACATCGCGCCGATCGTCGTGCTGGCGCTGATCTCGCGCAACCCGGCGTTCATCCGCGTGAACATGCCGGCTTCCATAGGAAAACCGTTCTACCCCGGCTCATAATCGCGTTTCGTTTCGTTTTGTTTCTCCGCCAACCCGTCCTTTGAGGATTTCAAACAATGAATGATCTGAACAAGCGTTCCCTGCTCAAGCTGGCCGCCCTGACGGCGGTCGCTTCGGCCGCCCTCATCGGCTGCGGCAAGAAGGAAGAAGCGCCGGCCCCCGCACCCGCCGCCCCGGCCCCGGCTCCGGCCGCTGCGGCACCCGCGGCCGCGGCGCCGCTGAACATCGCCTTCGCCTACGTCGGCCCCGTGGGCGACGGCGGCTGGACCTTCGCGCACGACAACGGCCGCAAGGCGATCGAGAAGGAATTCGGCGACAAGATCAAGACCACCTTCGTCGAGAGCGTGCCCGAGGGCGCCGACGCCGAGCGCGTGTTCCGTGACATGGTGAGCCAGGGCAACAAGCTGATCTTCGGCACGACCTTCGGCTACATGGAGCCCATGCTCAAGGTCGCGGCGGACAACAAGGACGTGAAGTTCGAGCATGCCACCGGCTACAAGACCGCCGAGAACATGCGCACCTACGACAGCCGCACCTACGAGGGCGCGTACATGGCCGGCATCATTGCCGGCTCGATGACCAAGAGCAACACGCTGGGCGTGGTCGGCTCGGTGCCGATCCCCGAAGTGCTGCGCAACATCAACAGCTTCACGCTGGGCGCGCAGTCGGTCAACCCGAAGGTCACGACCAAGGTGGTGTGGGTCAACGAATGGTTCAGCCCGCCGAAGGAAACCGAGGCAGCCACCGCGCTGATCAACGGCGGCGCTGACGTGCTGTTCCAGAACACCGACTCCCCGGCCGTGCTGAAGACCGCCCAGGAAAAGGGCAAGCGCGCCTTCGGCTGGGACTCGGACATGACCGCCTACGGTCCCAAGGCCCACCTTGCCTCGGCGACCATCAACTGGGCGCCGTACTACATCAAGGCGACGCAGGACATGCTCGACGGCAAGTGGACGACCGGCCAGAGCTGGTGGGGCGTGAAGGAAGGCGCGATCGACCTGGTGTCGATCGCCGAAGACGTGCCCGCCGAGGCCAAGGCCAAGGTCGACGAAGTCAAGAAGGGCCTGAAGGACGGCAGCTTCTCGATCTGGAAGGGCCCGATCGTTGACCAGGACGGCAAGGAGCTGGTGGCGGCCGGCGCCGTGGCGGACGATAAGTTCCTGAGCGGCGTCAACTTCTACGTCAAGGGCGTGGAAGGCAAGGTCCCCGGCGACAAGAAGTAATCGACGACCGGAATTCCGGTGCAAAGGGTTGCCTCCCGGGGCAACCCTTTTTCGTTTGAGCTCCCATGATGATTGAAAGACAACTCTGGCATCCCGTTGCATTGACCGAAGACGTGACGGCGACACCCGTCGCGGTGCGTCTGCTTGGTGAGAGCCTCGTGCTGTGGCGCGACGATGCCGCAGCCATCCATGCATGGACGGATCGCTGTCCGCATCGCGGGGCGCAGCTTTCGCTTGGCAAGGTCGTCACCTGCGAAGGCGGCGCGCGACTTGAATGCCCGTACCACGGCTGGCAATTCGAGGCCGGTGGACGGTGTGTGCAGGTCCCCGCCTTGCCGACGTTCATTCCCCCGGCGACCCACCGCGCGACGACGCATGCGGCGCGCGAGGCAAGTGGTCTGGTGTGGGTTCGCCTCGATGCATCGGCCGAGGGGGAGGGCGACGATTTGCCCGCCTTCGTCGCCGAGGACGACACCCGCCTGCGCAAGCTCAACTGCGGCCCCTACGACGTCGAGACCAGTGCGCCGCGCCTGGTCGAGAACTTCCTCGACATGTCGCATTTCGGTTTCGTGCACGAAGGCTGGCTGGGCGCGCGCGACATGACCGCCATCGACGACTACCGTGTCGAAGCCACGCCGAACGGCCTGCTCGCGACGGGCTGCAAGGCTTGGCAGCCGCAATCCACCATCAACTCGACCGCGCCCGCGCAGGTCGAATACACCTACGAAGTCACCGCGCCCTACGCGGCGGTGCTGACCAAGATCCCCGAGGCGGCAAGCGTCGGCATCGACGACTACCGCGAATCGATCGCGCTCTACATCTGCCCGATCGACGCAGAGCGCAGCCGCGTCTGGTTCCGCCTCGCGACGGCGGACTTCGATCGCGATGACGCCGCCTTGCGCGCCTTCCAGGACACGATCTTCCTGCAGGACAAGCCGGTGCTCGAATCGCAGCGCCCCAAGACCCTGCCACTGGACCTGCGCGCCGAACTCCACACCGTGGCCGACAAGGCCTCGTCCCTCTACCGTCGCCACCTCAAAATGCGTGGCATCACCTTCGGAGTCTGCTGATGAACACGCCCCGCCACACCGTTCGCGACATTCCCGCGGACCGCCTCCCGGCGCTGCTGCGCGCCATGCCCAAGGCCGAACTGCACATGCACATCGAAGGCTCGCTCGAGCCCGAGCTGATCTTCGCGCTCGCGCAGCGCAACGGCGTTTCGATTCCCTATGCCAGCGTGGAAGACCTGCGCCGCGCCTATGCCTTCACCAACCTGCAGACCTTTCTGGACATCTACTACGCGGGCGCGAGCGTGCTGTTGAAGGAGCAGGACTTCTACGACATGGCCTGGGCCTACCTGGAGCGCGCGGCGGCGGACAACGTGATCCGCACCGAGATGTTCTTCGATCCGCAGACGCACACCGAGCGCGGCGTGCCGATGCAGACCGTGATCGACGGCCTGCATCGCGCCTGTGTCGACGCCAAGGCGAAGCTGGGCGTCGATGCGGCCCTGATCCTGTGCTTCCTGCGCCACCTGAGCGAGGAGGATGCCTTCGCCACGCTCGAACAGGCGCTGCCGTTCCGCGACCGCTTCATCGGCGTCGGCCTCGATTCGAGCGAACTCGGCCATCCGCCCGAGAAGTTCGCGCGCGTTTTCGCGCGCTGCCGCGAACTGGGCTTCCACCTGGTCGCGCATGCGGGCGAGGAAGGGCCGCCGGCCTACGTGTGGAGCGCGCTCGACGTGCTCAAGGTCGAGCGCATCGACCACGGCGTGCAGAGCACCAAGGACCCCGCGCTGATGAAGCGCCTCGCGCAGGACCGCATTCCGCTGACCGTCTGCCCGCTGTCGAACCTCAAGCTGTGCGTATTCCCGGACCTGGGGCAGCACAACCTGCGCGAACTGCTCGATGCCGGCCTGGTCGCCACCGTCAACTCGGACGATCCGGCCTACTTCGGCGGCTACATGAACCAGAACTTCATCGAGACCTTCGCCGCCACCGGCCTGACGGCGCAGCACGCGTGGCAACTCGCGGCGAACAGCTTCGAGGGCAGCTTCGTCGATGCGGCGGCCAAGCGGGCGTACGTCGAGCGGCTGAACGCGGCGTTCGACGCGTTCGCCTGAAAGAGCAACAGGGCGTACGCGAGCCGCCTTCGTCATCGTTTCGCCATGGGTGAGGGTTAACCTCGATAAGGGTTTTCCCGATATCGGCCAGACGCGCCGACCGGGCTCTTCGTGGCGCGCAGCTGCGCGCCCAGCCACTCTCATCCAAAGGATCCGATATGAAAGTCTCGCAATTTGTCGCAGGTTCCCTGCTCGCCGCCTGTACCGTGACCAGCGTCCAGGCCCAGACCGTCCAGGGCAGAAGTCGCGCCGAGGTCGAGGCCGAAGCCATCGCCGCGGCCCACGCGCCCGATCAGAACGTCACGCGCGGCTCGCGCGGCCCGGAGCGCTTCACGCCGATGGCCGATCCGGCAAAGGTCCAGCAGCAGGCCATCGACACCGCGAACGCACGGGACCAGAACGTGACCCGCGGTTCGCGCGGCGCAGAGCCCTTCACGCCGATGGCCGATCCGGCGGTGGTCAATGCCCAGGCGGTTTCCACGGCATCGGCGCCCGACCAGAACGTGGTGTCGGGTTCGCGCGTGAATAGCAAGGTGATCTCGACGATGGAGAACCCGGCCGCTGCGCGCGCTCAGGCGCAGCAGGGATCCGGCGCTGCAGCCAAGTAAGCACGACGCAAACGTCCAGTTCCGGGCGCCKGCGGGCGCCCGGGTCATTTCAGGACCGCCTCAGGTGTCCAGCTTGCCGAAGGCCGGATCGCTCACCGAGTGCTTGCCGGTTTCCACGCGTCCGGCGATGCGGCGGTAGAAGGTGGCGTCGGAGTCGCAGGTGACTGCGAAGTCGTACCACTGGCCGCTGGCATCCAGGTCCCAGTGCTTCTCTTCGTCATCGCCGCCCTTGACCCGGACGACCCACGGGCCGTCGCTGCGGTAGGCCTTGGCCTGGATCGTGAACTGGCACGTGCTCTCGCCGTCGTTGCGCAGCTTGAGGTACAGGTCGCCGCGCCGCGCGTCGTAGCCCACGCGCACTTCGGGCTCGGGAGCCTTGCCGGCGCGCAAGCGATTCAGGTCGCCCTTGAACTGGCGGTGGAAGCCGTTGGGGCCGAGCACCCACAGGTCATAGAGACCGGCGTTGTCGGTCATCGCAGTCCAGGTGTCGTCGAGCTTCTCGCCGCGCTCCACCATGTAGCGGCGCGGCAGGCGGTCGAGATGGAGCTTGTCGTAGACGTGGAACACGGCGCCGGCTTCGCCCGTGTTGGCGAACACGAGCTTGACCGTGCCGCGCCGCACATCGGTGTTCGCGCTGACATGCAGTTCGTACGGCAGCGCGCGCGACGGGCGTGTGCCGGGCGCCTGTTGCGGCAGCATCGGGTTCGCAGGCGGCGTGATGAGCGCGAGCTTTTCCTGGTCGGCACGCAGCATGTCGGCCTGGTCGCGGGTCTTGCGTCCGGCCAGCGTGGGCAGGACTTCGTCGTTGGGCCGGGCGAAGTTGAAGGCGCTCGTCAGGTCACCGCAGACCGACCGGCGGAAGCGGCCGATGTTCGGCTCCTTCACGCCGAAGCGCTTCTCCAGGAAGCGGATCACGGAGGTGTGGTCGAAGGCTTCCGAATTGACCCAGCCGCCGCGGCTCCAGGGCGAGATCACGTACATCGGCACGCGCACGCCGGGGCCGTACACGCGGCCATCGGGCTGCGGCTGGCCGGTGGTGCCGGGCGGGTTCGGATGCGTGAAACGCTCGAAGGCGACGTCGCGTTCGGGCAGCGTCGTCTTGCCCGCGGCCGTTCCGTCGGGGTTCAGGGACGGTGCGGAGGGCGAGGGGTAGTGGTCGAAGTAGCCGTCGTTCTCGTCGAAGTTGACCAGCAGCACGGTCTTGCTCCACACGTCCGGCACGGCGGTGAGGGCGTCGAGCGTTTCCTGGATGTACCAGGCGCCCTGCACGGGGCTGGACGGGCCGGGGTGCTCGGAATAGGTGGCCGGCGCGATGATCCACGACACCTGCGGCAGCTTGCCGTTCTTGACGTCCTGGCGGAAGCGCTCGAAATAAGTCTGCGGATTGTTGAAGTCGCCGGGCATGGTGTTGGCGATGCCCTTGTAGAGCGGGTTGCCGACGTCGTCGCTGGCCGGGTCGTAGGCGGGCGAGAGGGCGTCATTGCTCACCGGCTTGCCGGAGGCTTCATTCGCCTTGCGGTACTGCCTGAAGCCCGCCAGCGGGTTGTCGCCGAAGTTGTCGGGCATGTTCTGGTAGACGATCCAGCTTACCTTGGCTTCCTGGAGGCGCTCGGGATAGGTCTTCCATTCATAGCCGAGCGTCGATGCGTCGATCGAGTCCCACTCGTTGTTCAGCGACGCCACGCCGGCGCCGGTCGGGCCGTTGGTGCCGGTCCACAGGAACATGCGGTTGGAATTGGTGCCCGTGTGCATCGAGCAGTGATAGCCGTCGCACAGCGTGAAGGCGTTGGCCAGTGCGTACTGGAAGGGCAGTTCGGCTTCCTTGAAATAGCCCATGGAGGCGACGGTCTTGTAGCGCGCCCACTGTTCGATGCGGCCGCCGTCCCAGGCATTCTGGCCGTCGTTCCAGCTGTGCGGCGTGCCGGTGAAGCGCTGTGCGTTGCCCTTGCTGCTGTCCAGGTAGAAGGGGAGCGTAGGCTGTCCGTTGGCATCGAGCTGTTGCCAGACGCTGCGGCCCTGCGGCAGCGGAATGGTGAAGCGGTCGCCGAAGCCGCGCACGCCGCGCAGCGTGCCGAAGTAGTGGTCGAAGGAGCGGTTCTCCTGCATCAGGATCACGACGTGCTTGACGTCGTGGATGGTGCCGGTCTCGTTGTGCGCGGGAATCGCAAGCGCGCGACGAATGCTCGGCGGGAATGCGGCCAGCGTGGCGGCGGCGATGCCGGTGGTGGCGGTGCCCTGGATGAATTTGCGGCGAGAGTTCATGTTTCTGGTCCTCGTGTCGTGGTGGATCGTTCAGGGGGCGTAGCGAACGGCGGGTTTGTCGTTTGCCTCCGTCGCCGCGGGTGACATCGCGGCATCGGGCTTCTGGCTGCTTGCGGCAGCCGAGGGCGTCGTGGACGATGCGGCGAGGCTCGTCGGCGTCGCACTGCCGCTGCCGCCGCCACAGGCTGCGAGCGCCAGGGCCAGGGTCAATGCGCAAGTCGCGCGCACGGTCGGAACCACTTCATGCATGGGGAATGCCCTCCGGTTGTTGGGGATCGTTGTTTACGGCCAGCCTGGCGAGATTTGTGCCGGCTGATCGCGTCGGACGCCGAGGCTAGGCAGCCAACGTGACATCGCCGTGAAGAGACGCCGACCATTGCGCAACCAGAAGTGACATGCGAAGTGCGCTTGCCGGCACCGGATAAAATGCCGGCCCGGCGCTGCTGCCCCGCAGCGCCGTTTTTCATTCCGGGGCCATGTAGAGGACTACCATGTATAAAAACCTCGCAGCCGCGCTCGCGGCCGCCTGTTTTTTCCTTCCAGCTTTTTCCCAGACCGCGCCGAAGGCCGATCCATTGAAGATCGGCTTCGTGTATGTCGCGCCCATCACCGACGCCGGTTGGGTGCGCCAGCATGAGAGCGGTCGCAAGGCCGTCGAGGCCGCGCTCGCCGGCAAGGTGAAGACCACCTATGTCGAGAACGTCTCCGAAGGCGCCGATGCCGAGCGCGTGATCCGCGATCTCGCGCAGCAGGGCAACAAGCTCATCTTCACGCCCAGCTTCGGCTACATGGAACCCACCATGAAGGTCGCGCGGGACTTTCCGGACGTGAAGTTCGAATCGATCACCGGCTACAAGACCGCACCCAATGTCGCGACCGCGAACGCGCGCTACTACGAAGGGCGCTACCTGGCCGGCGTTGCGGCCGGCCGCATGACGAAGACGAACGTCGCCGGGTATGTCGCGGGCTTTCCGATTCCCGAGGTGCTGCAGGGCATCAACGCGTTCACGCTCGGCATGCGCTCGGTCAATCCGAAGGCGCAGGTCAAGGTGGTGTGGCTCGATGTCTGGTTCGATCCGCCGAAGGAACGTGACGCGGCGATGGCGCTGTTCAACCAGGACGTCGACGTGATCGCCTTCCATACCGGCTCGACCGCCGTGATGGCGGCGGCGCAGGAGCGCGGCAAGATGGCGGTGGCCTACCACTCGGACATGCGCAAGGTCGCGCCCGACGCGCAGATCGTCGCCGTCACGCACCAATGGGGCGGCTACTACACGGAGCGTGCCCGCGCGGCGCTCGACGGCACCTGGAAGAGCGGCCATGTCTGGGGCGGCGTCAAGGAAGGCATGATCCGCGTCGGCGATTTCGGCCCGAAGGTGCCGAAGGCCGTGCAGGAAGAGGTGCAGGCGCGGCAGCGCGACATCGCCGCCGGCAAGGTGAAGCCGTTCCAGGCCGTTGCCGACGTGCGCGACAACGAAGGGCGCGTCGTCATCGCCAAGGGCCAGAGCCTGAGTGACGAGCAGATCCTCAAAATGAACTGGCTAGTCGAAGGCGTACAAGGCAAGGTGCACTAGTCAGGCCAGGAATACCGCGGAACCGGTTTCGCCGGGCCGCTGGTATTGCCCCCTGCAAGGGGGGAGAGCGACACGAAGTGCGCGAGCCTGGGGGTGGGCTCTAGTGGACGAAGCCGCGTTTGCGGTGGAAGTAGGCGGCGTTGGGGTCGACGGACTTGACCTTGACGGCGGGCTGGCCGGCGTACACCGCACATTCCTCGGTGTGCGCCTTGTTCAGGACCGAGCCCGCGCCTAGCAACGAACGGTCGGGCAATGCGGCGCCGCCCAGCACGGTGACGCGCGTCCCCACCAGGCAGTAGGCCCCGATGCGGATCGGCTTGCAGTCCTGGCGCCCTTCGACCACGTTGATGCCATGCGTGATCAGTTGCGAGTGGTAGCCCGCGATGGTGGTGAAGGCGCCGATCTCGATCTTGTCCGTGCAGTCGATGATGTGCGACTTCGTGATGGCCGCATGCTCGCCGACCACAAGCACCGGCTCGCGCTGCGTGCGGTGCGTGAAATGGGCGCCCTTGGGCGGATGGCCCGTGATCCAGTTGGAGCGGTCGATCACCGAATGGGCGCCGCAATCCAGCTTGCCCAGATGGATTGCGACATTGAAATGGCCGATGTAGGCGCCTTCGCCCATTACAAGCTCACCCGGGAAGACGTAGGACAGGCCGATGCGCGCCCCGTCCGCGATCTGGTAGCCCCAGAAGCGCCGCAGCACCCAGCGCTTCAGCGCCCAGGGGAGGAACACCACGCCCAGCGCCAGCAGCTTCTTCATGACGAGGCCTGGCGCTCCCTGATCGCGCGCTCGTACACGGCCTTGTAGTTCGCTGCCATCTGCCTCGCGCTGTAGTGCGAGGCGTTCTCGATCCCGAGGCGGCGCATCTCGCCCAGCCGGGGCGCGGCCTGCTCGATGGCGGCGGCCATGGACTCCGGATCGCAGGGGTCGACGTACACCGCGCCTGTGCCACCGATCTCGTTCATCGGTGCGAGGTTGGAGGTGAAGACGGGGCAGCCGCAGGCCTGCGCCTCGATGATCGGCCAGCCGAAGCCTTCCTGGAGCGAGGGGAAGAGCAATGCCGTTGCGCTGGAGTAGATCGCGCGCAGCTCGTCGTGCGAGATCTTGTGTACCGTCCGGATCCTGTCGGCGACGCCATGCTCCTGCGCCAGCCTGGCCGACTCGGGCGCCAGCTCCGGCCCCACGAACAACAGGCGGTCCACCACCGGCGCCGCGCCGGCGGCGGCCGCGCGTTCCTGCAGTGCGATGAATGCCTCGACCACGCCCCGGCGGTTCTTGCGGTCCAGGTCCCAGCCCACGTGCAGCAGGTACTTGTCCTGCACCGAAACCCCGAGTCGATCCAGCAGGCGCTGCGCCTCCTCCGGGGCCACGGGCGCGAAGTTGTCGTTCAGGCCGTTGAGCACGGTCGTGACCTTGTGCTCGTCCGCGAAACCCATGGTCAGCACTTCGCGCTTCGTCATGTCCGACACGCAGGCGATGAGGTCGGCGCGGGCCATTCCCTTGACGATCAGCCGCTGGAACAGCCTGCCGGTCCAGCCGACGTTCCAGCCGTCCACCAGGCCCTTGGCGGCCTGCACCGCGATCACGTCATGGCAGGTGATGACATTGGGCTTGCTCGTCACGCGAGGGATGTACATGCCGTTCGAGTGGTCGGCGACATGTACCACGTCGGCCCAGCGGACCTGCGCCGCGAGCGAGGGTATGAAGAGGATGAACTTGTCGACATAGCCCAGCCACTTCCACCAGCGCGAGGAGGAGGGCACCCGAAGCACGCGCTTCGGCGGAGAGATCACCCGCAGGTTGCAACCCGTATGGGGAAGCTCGCGCTCCAGGACGCGTTTGAAGGCGAGCATGCTGGTTTGGCCATCGGGCTCATAGTTCGCTATCAGAAGCACTTTCATCTGCACTCGGCGCTCTTGGCGGCGTCACGTGTAGTCATTGCTCTTCCTGGAGTAGTTGGCGGGATTATGTGCGACCGCCGGGGTCAGCCGGAAGTACGATCGGTCTCGACAGCAGCGCTGTCGCCATATAGCGTCCATACGAGCAAGCACATTGCATACCGGCATTGCTGCCTTACCCTCCGTGCCCATGCAAGCGTACCGTGCCTCCCTTTTGCGATTCGACACCGCCGGCCAGCCGGTCTTCGACGAAGACGGCCTGCTGGTCGTCGGCCCCGATGCCGCCGGGCGGCAACTCGTCGTTGATGCGGGCGACTTCGGCGCCGTCGCGGCGCGGCATCCGGGTGTGACCGTCACTCACTGGCCGGGGCGGATCCTGGCGCCGGGCTTCGTCGACATGCACATCCACTTCCCGCAGACCGACATCATCGGCGCGCCCGCGGACGGCCTGTTGCCCTGGCTCGAGAACTACACATTCCCGGCCGAGAGCCAGTTTGCCGATCCCGCCCATTCGGCGGAGGTCGCCGAGGTGTTCTTCGACGAACTGCTGCGCAACGGCGTCACGACATCGCTCACCTTCGCGACCTCGCACCCGCAATCCGTGCAGGCGTTCTTCGAGGCGGCGCGGCGCCGCCAATTGCGCATGATCACGGGGAAGGTGCTGCAGGATCGTCATTCACCGGACGGTGTACGCGATCAAACTGAACAAAGCCTGATCGACACAGAATCTCTTATTCGCCAGTGGCACAACGTCGACCGGCTGGGCTACGCCATCACCCCGCGCTTTGCGCCGACCAGCACCGACGCGCAACTGCAAGGTGCGGGCGAACTTGCCGCGAAGTACCCCGACACCTGGATTCACTCGCACGTCGCGGAGAACAAGGACGAAGTGAAGTGGGCGCGCGAGTTGTTCCCGCAGGCGCGCTCGTACCTCGACGTCTACGCGGGCTTCGGTCTGATGCGCGAACGCGCGGTCTACGCGCATTGCATCCACTTCGACGACGACGACCGCCGGCTGATGCGCGAGACGAAGACCGCCACGGCCGTCAGCCCGACCAGCAATCTGTTCCTCGGCAGCGGTTTCTTCGACTTCGAGGGTGCCGACCGCATCGGCTACCGCTACGGCCTGGCCAGCGATGTCGGCGGCGGCACCAGCTTCAGCCCCTTCGCGACCATGCTGGCTGCCTACTACGCGGGCCGGGAAGGGCAGACCAAGCCGGGCGTCAGCATCCCGCCGTCGCAGCTCTGGTGGCACCACACGGGCGGGGCGGCGCGGGCGCTGGGGCTCGACGGGGTCATCGGCAACCTGCAGCCGGGCTGCGAGGCGGACTTCGTGGTCATCGACCCGAAAGCCACGCCGCTGCTCGCCCGCAAGACCGCGCTGGCGAACAACCTCGAGGAACTGCTCTTTGCGATGATCGTGCTGGGCGATGACCGCCTCATCGAGCGAACCGTGATCTCCCAGGCTTCGGCCGGTTGAGCGCCGGGGCAGGGCCGGCCTCTGCCTAGAATAGCGGCCCCGAGGAAGGACCTGACATGACCATCAAGAGTGACAAGTGGATCCGGCGCATGGCCGAGAAGAACGGGATGATCGAGCCCTTCGAGCCCGGACAGATCCGCGAGCAGGACGGCCACCGCATCATCAGCTACGGCACCTCGAGCTACGGCTACGACATCCGCTGCGCGCCCGAATTCAAGGTCTTCACCAACATCCACAGCACCGTGGTCGACCCGAAGAACTTCGACGAGAAGAGCTTTGTCGACTTCCACGGCGACAGCTGCATCATCCCGCCCAACAGCTTCGCGCTGGCCCGCACGGTCGAGTACTTCCGCATCCCGCGCAATGTGCTGACCATCTGCCTTGGCAAGAGCACCTATGCGCGTTGCGGGATCATCGTCAACGTCACGCCCTTCGAGCCCGAGTGGGAAGGCTACGTCACGCTGGAATTCAGCAACACGACGCCGCTGCCCGCCAAGATCTATGCGGGCGAGGGTTGTGCCCAGGTCCTGTTCTTCGAGAGCGACGAAGTCTGCGAGACCAGCTACAAGGATCGCGGCGGCAAGTACCAGGGCCAGCGCGGCGTGACGCTCCCCAAGGCCTGAGCCTTCCCAAAGGCAGCGGCCGGCCTCCGGCCCGGTCCTACATGGACTGGCGGCCAGCGCGTCGGCGTCGAAGTGCCGACGATCGGCAGCATCTCCTTCCATTCCACGCAGGAGGCGTGGCTTCAGGAGCGAGAACATGTCGATTTTCCAGAGCCTTCACGAGATGCATCCCTATCGGCTGCTGCTGCTCGCGACCCTTGTCGCCGTCGTGCTGGTGCAGGTCGTGGCCATGGTCGTGGTAACGCAGTCCCAGGTGCAAAAGGCCCATGCGCACTACGCGCAGGAGAGCGCCGCTCTGCCCGCCGCCGCGGAAAAAAATGCCGCGATCGCCCGGCCAAGTGCCAGGGACGGCGTCGTAAATGTTGGATACGTGGTTTACCGCTGAGCGCGTACCATCCTGCGACCGCCGCCCGGATGCGGCAAGGAGAGCGTCATGAGATGGGAAGGCAACGAACAATCCGATAACGTCGAGGATCGCCGGGACGGAGGTGGTGGAGGCGGCGGCTTTCCGATCGGCGGGCGCAGTGTCGGCATCGGCACCGTGGCCGTGGCGTTGATCGCCGGCTGGATCTTCGGCATCAATCCGCTGACCGTTCTGGGCCTGCTGAGCGGCAGCGAGCCGGCACCGCAGGTACAGCAGGCTCCGGCGCACAAACCCCCGCCGACTGACCGCGACGCGGCCTTCGTCTCGACAGTCCTGAAGAACACCGAAGTCGTCTGGACCGACATCTTCCGCCAGCACGGCGAGACCTACGCGCCGCCGAAACTGGTGCTTTTCCGCGGCGCCACGCCCACCGCCTGCGGCACCGGCCAGTCCGCCATGGGCCCGTTCTACTGCCCTGGCGACAAGAAGGTCTACATCGACCTCGGCTTCTATGACACCCTCAAGAACCAGCTCGGCGCGCCCGGCGTCTTCGCGCAGGCCTACGTCATCGCGCACGAGGTCGGCCACCACGTGCAGGACGAACTCGGCATCACGGACAAGGTCGACCAGGCACGCGGCCGGCTCAGCCAGTCCCAGAACAACGCCCTGAGCGTCCGGGTCGAACTGCAGGCCGACTGCCTGGCGGGCGTCTGGGCCCACCATTCCCAGGAATCCAAGCAGTGGCTCGACCCCGGCGACATCGAGGCCGCCATGAACGCCGCCCAGAAGATCGGCGACGACGCCCTCCAGCGCTCCGCCGGCCGCGCCGTCGTTCCCGACAGCTTCACCCACGGCTCCAGCGCCCAGCGCCAACGCTGGTTCGGCACCGGCTACAAGTCCGGAAATCTCCAGGATTGCGACACCTTCGCGTCTAAAAGCCTATAGCAGTCAGGGTCACCAACGGGAGACCAGAAACACCGCGGAACCGGCTTTGCCGGGCCGCCGGTGTTGCCCCCGGTAGGGGGCGGCGACGCGACACGAAGTGCGCAAAGCCTGGGGGCGAGCCATAGATGCGACAATAGCGGGTTAATGACAAGCTCCTTCTCCAATCTTTCCCTGGCCGAACCGCTGGCGCGTGCCGTAGCCGAAATGGGCTACGAAACCATGACGCCCATCCAGGAACAGGCCATTCCGGTGGTCCTGGCGGGCCAGGACGTGATGGGTGCGGCGCAAACCGGCACCGGCAAGACGGCCGCTTTCTCCCTGCCGCTGCTGCAGCGCATGCTCAAGCACGAGAACAGTTCCACCTCGCCCGCGCGGCATCCGGTGCGAGCGCTGGTGCTACTGCCCACGCGCGAACTGGCCGACCAGGTCGCCCAGCAGGTCAAGCTGTACGCCAAGTACACCAGCCTGCGCAGCGCGGTCGTCTTCGGCGGCATCGACATGAAGCCGCAGACGCTCGAGCTCAAGCGCGGCGTCGAAGTGCTGGTCGCCACGCCGGGACGCCTGCTCGATCACATCGAGGCCAAGAACGCGGTGCTCAACCAGGTCGAGTACGTCGTGCTCGACGAGGCCGACCGCATGCTCGACATCGGCTTCCTGCCCGACCTGCAGCGAATCCTCTCCTACCTGCCCAAGCAGCGGACCACGCTGCTCTTCTCCGCGACCTTCTCGCCCGAAATCAAGCGACTGGCCGGCAGCTACCTGCAGAACCCCGTCACGATCGAGGTCGCCCGGCCGAACGAGACGGCTTCCACGGTCGAGCAGCGCTTCTACAGCGTGAGCGACGACGACAAGCGCCGCGCGCTCAAGCAGATCATTCGCCAGCGCGGCCTCACGCAGGCTTTCGTGTTCGTCAACAGCAAGCTGGGTTGTGCGCGCCTCGCGCGTTCGCTCGAACGCGAAGGCCTCAAGACCACGGCGCTGCACGGCGACAAGAGCCAGGACGAGCGGCTCAAGGCCCTCGCCGCCTTCAAGGCCGGTGAAGTCGACCTGCTGGTCGCAACCGATGTGGCCGCGCGCGGCCTCGACATCAAGGACGTGCCGGCCGTCTTCAACTTCGACATCCCGTTCAACGCCGAAGACTACGTCCACCGGATCGGCCGCACCGGCCGCGCCGGCGCTTCGGGCCTCGCGGTGAGCTTTGCCAGCGGCGGCAACGACGTGCGCCTGGTGGCCGACATCGAGAAGCTGATCAAGAACAAGATCGAGCTCGAAGCGATCGAGTTCGAGGAAGACCGCCCACGCGGCCGCATCAACGATGGCCGCCGCCATTGGCGCGAAGAGGGCGAGGCGGGCGATGCACGCGATGTGCTCGACACGCTGGACCGTCCCCGCGAGCGCAGCGAGACACGTCCCGTGCGCGGCGGTGGTCGCCCGCATCGTGCGCCCGCGACGCCACGCGATCCCTTCTTCGAGCAGCCCTACGAGGCGCCGGAGCGCGAGGCTGCGCCGGCTTGGGAAGCCGCCGCCAAGGCCGCGCCTGCGCGCGGCATCTCGACCAATATCAAGACCAAGCGCAAGGTCGCCGCTCTCTTCAAGTCGGCGAGCTAGTTCAGGTCCCGGGCCTCTGTGCCTCTGGGCACTTGACCTGGATCAGTTCCCGCTCCTGCGGCGTTGCGCCGATCCGCACCGCGCTCAGGCAGCCGCCCCAGACGCAGCCCGTGTCGGTCGAGATCAGGTCGGGTCTTGAGACCCAGCCCAGTGTCGACCAATGGCCGAACGCTACCGTGGCGGTTCCCGTCTTGCGGCCAGGCACGTCGAACCAGGGCACGTAGCCTTCCGGTGCGGCGCCGGAGCCATCCTTGGTTTCGAACTCCATCACGCCATCCTCCGTGCAGAAGCGCAGCCGCGTCAGTGCGTTCACGATGACGCGCAATCGCGCGCTGCCGGTCAACGCATCGGTCCATTGGGCGGGTTCGTTGCCGTACATCGTCTGCAGGAAATCAGGCAGCGACGGGCCGCGCAGCGCCGATTCGACTTCCGAAGCGAGCGACAGCGTTTGGCCGATGGTCCACTGCGGCAGCACGCCCGCATGCACCATCAGCAGATCGCCGCCGCCGATCGCCTGGTGAAGCGCCATGTGCTGGTGGCACAGCCAGTCGAGCATCGCCTCGCGGTCGGGCGCCTGGAGGATGCCGGCCAGCGTGTCCTTCCGCCCCGCCTTTCGCGCGCCATGCACCACGCCGAGCAGATGCAGGTCATGGTTGCCCAGCAGGCTGCGTGCCGAGGCGCCCAGGCGCTGCATGCGGCGCAGCACATCCGCCGACGCGGGGCCGCGATTGACCAGGTCGCCGAGCACAACCAGCGTGTCGCGGCTGGGCGAGAAGGCGATGTCGTCGAGAAGGCGCTGCAGGGGCGCGTCGCAGCCCTGCACGTCACCGATCAAGTAAAGTGCCATGGTCCCCATTCTCCCCCGCGTTCATGGATGTTCTCCTCCTGGCTTTGCTGACCACGCTCAACGCGTTGTTCGCAATGTCCGAAATGGCCCTTTCGACCAGCCGTCGCGCGCGCCTCGCCGCGCTGGCCGAAACGGGGGATGCGGGCGCCGCCGCGGCGCTCAAGCTGATGCAGGATCCGACGCAGTTCCTGTCGAGCGTCCAGATCGGGATCACCTCCATCGGCATGCTGAGCGGCATCGTGGGCGAGGCGGCCTTCGCGGAGCCGCTGGCGCTCTGGATGCAATCGGTCGGCATGGGTGCCGGCACCGCCAGCGTCGCTTCCACCGCGTTCGTGGTGACCTGCATCACCTTCTTCACGATCATCTTCGGCGAGCTCGTGCCCAAGCGCATCGGCCAGCTCTACCCCGAGCCCGTCGCGCGCTATGTCGCACGGCCGATGCGCGGCCTTGCCACCGGGGCCAAGCCCTTCGTGCTGCTGCTTGCAGGCGCGACGGCCATGGTCCTCAAGCTGCTGCGCATCGATTCGAATGCGGCGCGGGTGGTGACCGAGGAAGAAATCTCCGCCAGCCTGGAAGAGGGCGTCGACGCAGGCGTGATCGAGATGCACGAACACCAGATGGTGCGCAACGTGTTCCACCTCGACGACCGCCGGCTCACCTCGCTGATGGTGCCGCGTGCCGATATCGAATGGCTGGAAGCCTCCGGCAGCATTGCACAGAGCCTGAAGAAGGTGTCGGAAGCGGGTGCGCTCAACCTGGTCCATTCCTGGTACCCGGTTTGCCGCAACTCGCTCGACGACGTCGTCGGCGTGGTCAGCGTCGCGCAATTGCTCAAGCTGGGTCCCGACCATGAGGGGACCGTCGAGCAGGCTGCGCAACCCGCGGTGTTCGTGCCCGAGACGCTGACCGGGATGGAACTGCTCGAACAGTTCCGCTCGCGTGCCGGCCGGCTGGTGTTCGTGGTCGACGAATACGGCGTGGTGCAGGGGTTGATGACGCCGCGCGACCTGCTGGAAGCCATCACCGGCGAACTCCAGGTCGCGACGCACGCCGAGGCCTGGGCGCGCGAACGGCCCGACGGCGTTTGGGAGCTCGATGGACTGATGCCGGTGTCCGAGCTGCGAGCCCGGCTCGGCATCCGCGAGCTGCCGGACGAGGATCGCGGGCGCTACAACACCGTGGCGGGCTTGTTGATGTTCGTGTCCGGCCGGTTGCCCGAGGCGGGAGAGCGCATCGACTGCGCAGGCTGGTGCTTCGAGGTCGTGGAACTGGACGGCAAGCGGATCGACAGGGTGTTGGCGTTTCCGGATGCGGGGGCTGCAGATCTGGCGCCCTGAGCGTACCCCGGATAACCATCCGGAAATCTTCTCATAATAAGCAACGTAAGTTCTACATCTCCCTATGAGAGAATGAGAAGTATCTTCTCATTAATCTTCTCATAAAGAGCATGCGACCTCGCAATCAAGCCTCGCGCGACCAACTGGCCGCAGTACTCGCGCGCCAGCCAAGGTCCAGCGCGGCCGAGCTTGCCGAAGCGGTTGGTGTCAGCGTGCCGACCGTGCATCGACTGCTGGCGGAGCTCGAAGGGCAACTCGTCAGCAGCGGCAAGGCCCGTCGCGCGCGCTACGCCATGCGTCGCCCGCTGCGAGGCAGCATGGCCGACCTGCCGCTCTACGAGGTCGATGTCGAAGGCCGCGCCGAACTCGCCGGCCACATCACGCCCGTCTCGCCGCAAGGCACCCTGATGAACATCGCGGACACCGGCTGGCCCGTGGACGATGAATCGCGCGACGGCTGGTGGGATGGCTTGCCGTATCCGCTCTACGACATGCGTCCGCAGGGCTACATGGGCCGGCAGTTCGCGAGGGCGGAGCACCGCCAGCTTGCCGTGCCCGCCGATCCGGGCGAGTGGTCGGACGACGACATCCTGTTCGTGCTCAGCCGCAGCGGCTGGGATGTGAGCGGCAGCCTGATCCTGGGCGACCCGGCCTACGAGCGCTGGCTGCAGGCCAAGATTGCGCCGCCTGAACCGCTTGTCGGGTCGAAGGTCGGACCTGCCTATGCGCAGCTCGCCGAACACGCGATCGCCGCGGGCGTGCCCGGGTCCAGCGCCGGTGGCGAGTTTCCCAAGTTCGCGACGCTGCGCACGCTGGAGCCGCAAGCGACGCCCCACGTCCTGGTGAAGTTCTCGGGCGCGGATGGATCGCCTGCGGTCCGGCGTTGGGCCGACCTGCTGGTTGCCGAACACCTGGCCCTGGAATGCGCCGCCACCTTGCCCGGCATCGAAAGCGCAAGAAGTCGCATCGTCGCGCACGCCGGCCGGACCTTCCTGGAGGTGGAGCGTTTCGATCGACTCGGAATGTTTGGCAGGAGCCGTCTGTGCAGCCTGGAAACCGTCAATGCCGCATTGATCGGCGACAGCTCGATGGACTGGACGCGGATCGCGGACCGGCTCGTGCATGCCGGACTGCTGCCCCCGGTCGACGAGCGCCGTATCCAGCACCTCTGGTGGTTCGGCAGGCTGATCGCCAACACCGACATGCACCTCGGCAACCTCAGTTTCAGGCCTCAGGGTGAGTTGGCACTGGCACCGGTCTACGACATGGTCCCGATGCTCTACGCGCCGCTGCCGGGCGGGGAAGTCCCCCCTCGCACCTTCGAGCCGCCACTGCCGTTGCCGTCGCAGCGCGCCGTCTGGGCTGTCGCTTGCAAAGCCGCCGCGCTGTTCTGGCGTCGCGTTTCCGGCGACAAGCGCATCAGCGAGGCCTTCAGAGCGTCCGCCGCCGGCAATGCGCTGCTGCTCGAGGAGCGCGCCGAGCAGGTCTGATCCCCCACTCCTATACTGGCCGCCCCCAGCCCCGGAGACCCTCATGACCCTGCCCGCCACCACGCTCCAGATCCGCACCCTTGTCCGCAGCAACGGCGAACTCGAACTGTCGCTGCAGGAAGAGCCGATCCCGCAACCCGCCGCGAACGAAGTCGTGGTCCGCGTCGAAGCCGCGCCGATGAACCCGTCGGACCTCGGCCTGCTGTTCGGCGCAGCGGACCTTCGCACCGCGAAGGCGTCCGGCACGCCCGCCAGGCCTATCGTGACCGCGAGCATCCCCGAACTGGCGATGAAGAGCATGGCCGCGCGCCTGGACCAGTCGATGCAGGTCGGCAACGAAGGCGCCGGCGTCGTGGTGGCCGCGGGCACGTCGCCCGCCGCGCAGGCGCTCGTGGGCAAGACCGTCGCGATGATCGGCGGCGCGATGTACGCGCAGTACCGCTGCATCGACGCCAGCCAGTGCATGCCGCTGCCCGAGGGCGCGACCCCGGCCGACGGCGCGTCGTCCTTCGTCAATCCGCTCACGGCGCTGGGCATGGTCGAGACGATGCGTCGCGAAGGCCACAAGGCGCTCGTGCACACCGCGGCCGCGTCCAACCTGGGCCAGATGCTCAACCGCATCTGCATCCAGGACGGTATCGGCCTCGTCAACATCGTTCGCAAGAAGGAGCAGGAAGACATCCTGCGAGGCCTCGGGGCGAAATATGTGTGCAACGCCACCTCGCCGGCCTTCATGCAGGAGTTGACCGATGCGCTGGTCGCTACCGGCGCCACGCTGGCCTTCGATGCCATCGGCGGCGGCAAGCTGGCCGGGCAGATCCTCACCTGCATGGAAGCCGCCATCAACAGGACGGCCACGGAATACAGCCGCTATGGCTCCACGGTCCACAAGCAGGTCTATATCTACGGCGGGCTCGATCGCAGCCCCACGGAATTCACCCGCGGCTTCGGCATGGCGTGGGGCATGGGGGGCTGGCTGCTGTTCCCCTTCCTCCAGAAGATCGGCGCCGAAGGGGCGCAGAAGCTGAAGGCGCGCGTGGCGGCGGAACTCAAGACCACCTTTGCGAGCCACTACACCCGGGAGGTTTCGCTGGTCGAGGCGCTGGGCCTGGACGCGATCGCGGCGTATGCAAAGCACGCCACGGGCGAGAAGTACCTGCTCAATCCGAACAAGCAGGCGAAGTAATTCCGGCCAATGGGCGCCGCCCGGCGCCCGCAGGGCGATCAGCCCATGGCAAGGCGGGTGCCGTTGCTGGTCGTCTTGCGGATGCCGTCCCGACCGTAGAAGAGCTGAACGCTGGACTGCAGAAAGTGCAGCGCTTTCTGCGTGAAGTCGAGGTGCGTGTAGACGATCGAGCCGTTGCGCAGGTTGTGGGCGCGGGCGCGTTCGGCCAGTTCGAGCAGGGTGGCCCAGGCCTGGCGCGTCGCTTCGCCGCCGGCAGCCGCCGCGGCATCGGCTCCGGCCGGGCCGGGTTCGAAACCGAGGGCCGCCTGCGCGGTTTCGCGCTGGCGATCGAGTTCGGCGATGCGGTCCAGCAACTGGACCTTCTGTTCGGAGATCGACGCCAGTTCGCCGAAGAGGCCGTTCGACATGGCCCGCTCTTCGGCTTCCAGGACAGTGAGGAATTCTTCGACGCAGGACTTCTCCGCGTGGAGGTAGAGCAGCATGGTGTTCATGGATTCTTATTGGAATCGAGCAGATCGCGAACGCTGTCCAGCAGGCCGCTGGCGATGCGTTCGGGGTTGACCTGGTAGCGGCCGGCGCGGATGTCCTCGCGGATCGCCGCGACGCGGGCCGCGTCGAAATCGCCGCTGCCGGGCGCGGCGGGCAGGGCATGGACCTGTCCCGACACTGTGACCGCCCCCTTCGCGCGATCCGCGGCTTCGGTGCCGGATGCGGGAGCGGTGCCCGCCTTGGGAGTGCGGGGGAGGGGCGTGGCCGAGGGGGCGGGTTGGTCGATTTTCAAGATGATTCCTCAAAGGGCTGACCCGTATATCGGCGGGGCAGGCAGGATCTTTAGCCTCTATATGTCACAAATTGCGCATTCCGGCTACTGACCCAGCCGGATCTGCCCGTCTTCGCCGGCCACGCCTGTCAAAAGGCGGCCGTCCCGGGTCTTGGCCTGCACCGTGGCGCCGACCTCGGCCCGGGTCATGGCCTTGCCCTCGGTGCTGACGACGAAGCCCTGTCCCTGGGCGACCAGTTGCACCGTCTGGCCTTGCTGGATCACCACCACGCCGCGCATCAGCTCCTTGCGCAGCGGCGCACCGGCGGCGATCCGGTTGGCGGTGACGACCCCGGTCAGTGCCGAAGCGTCGGTGACGACGGAGCGCGGCAGCCCGCTGAGATCGCCCGTGCGCTCGGTGATGTCAGCCTCGCCGAGCGCCTGCCCCGCCTCGATCGCGCGCGCGGCCACGTAATAGCGGCCTTCCACGGCGACGTGCGCAGGCAAGAATCGCGTCCAGGGCTTCTCGCCCCGGCAGCGCAAGCCGACGGACACGCGACCCCAAGGGGTGGCGCCGGCCGGCATGAAAGCCTCGAAGTCGTCACAGGGAGGAAGGGCGCTCGATCCGGATGTCGTCACGCTGAACGTCACCTTGCCCGGCAGGCCTGCGGTCTGAACCTGCAGGAACTTGTCGATCGCGGAACGCGCCGCTTCAGGCAGCGGCGCGGCGGCCAACGCGGCGGTCGCGCCCATGCCCGCCACGACTGTCGGCAAGGCCAGGCGTGCGAGGCGGATCCAGTGTTTGCGGTATTCCATCGCGGTCGATTCTAGGAAGGCACTGCGCTAGGCGAAGGTGCGAAGTGCTGGAGAAAACCCCCTTTGTTCGACCCATTGCAAAAGCGACGCATGCCTAGACTCGCTTTCCATCAGTCGCCATGCCTCGTGCGGAAGCGATGCCACCAACGATGGAACACCATGATCGACAAGCTGGATGCAGCGCTTCGCTTCAACCGCGAAGCACTCAATCTCCGGGCCCAGCGCCAGGAAGTGCTGGCGGCCAACATCGCCCACGCCGACACGCCCAACTACAAGGCCCGTGACTTCGATTTCAACAGCCGCCTGACGCAGGCCGTGGAGCAGGGGCGGCAGTCGCAGTCCTTCGCGATGGCCACCACCTCGTCGCGCCACCTCGCGGGCGAATCGAAGTCGATGCCCGACCAGGATCTGCTCTATCGCGTGCCGAGCCAATCCAGCATTGACGGAAACACGGTGGAGATGGATGCGGAGCGCATCAACTTCGCCGACAACGCGCTGCGCTACGAATCGAACCTCACGGTCCTCGGCGCCAAGATCAAGACGCTGTTGTCGGCGGTCCAGCAGTAAGCGCCAGGAGACACGCATGCCGTACCCCAGTTCCTCCATGAACATCTTCAGCGTGGCGGGCTCCGCCATGAGCGCGCAGTCGCAGCGCATGAACGTGACCGCCAGCAACCTCGCGAACGCCGAAAGCGTCGCCGGCCCCGATGGCCAGCCCTACCGCGCCAAGCAGGTCGTCTTCGAGGTTGCGGCTTCGGGCCAGCAGGACATCGGCGGCGTCAAGGTTTCCAGCGTGACCGAGGACCAATCCCCCGCCAGGATGGTCTTCGACCCGAAGAGCCCGCACGCCAATGCAGACGGCTACGTGGCGATGCCCAACGTCAACGTGGTCGAAGAGATGACCAACATGATCTCCGCCTCGCGCAGCTACCAGGCCAACGTCGAAGTGCTCAACACCGCCAAGACGCTGATGCTCAAGACGCTGACCGTCGGCCAGTAAACCTCATACACGAAAGCCCTCCAATGGCCATCGCAGATACCTCCTCCATCACCGGATCGAACGCTGCCAGCGCAGCGGCAAGCACCGCCAGCGTCTCGAACTCCGACAGCGAACAGCGTTTTCTCAAGCTGCTGGTCACGCAGCTCAACAACCAGGACCCGCTCAATCCGATGGAGAACGCGGAGCTCACCTCGCAGCTCGCGCAGATGAGCACGGTGAGCGGCATCGAGAAGCTCAACGCCACCCTCTCGGGCCTGGTGAGCCAGACCGGCTCGAACCAGGTGCTGCAGGCGGCATCGCTCATTGGCTACAACGTGCTGTCGCCCGGCGACACGCTCAACACGACCAAGCCGGAAGACGGCAAGGACCCCGCGGTGCAGGCCTTCGCGGTGCAGTTGCCGGGGTCCGCCGCCAACGTCGAGATCAAGATCGTCGACGCCACGGGCAAGACCGTGCGCACCATCGATGCAGGTTCCATGACCGAAGGCGTCAATGCAGTCACCTGGGACGGCAAGGACGACGCCGGCAACGTGGTGCCGGCAGGTTCCTACCAGTTCCAGGTCGCTGCCGCCAACGGCAGCGCCGCGGTGCAGGCGACTTCGCTCACGTTCGCGCAGGTGGCCGCGGTCAAGCAGGGCGCGACCGGCGTCACGCTCGAACTGGCCAACGGCAAGAGCATCGGCCTCTCCGACGTCCGCATGTACATCTGACGCTTCCCGACGACTTCTCCTCCGGCAGCAGCGCAGTCGTTGCGGGCCGTTCTTTCATCGCATTGAAACAAGGATCCCATCATGAGTTTCTCCCAAGGCATCAGCGGGCTCGGCGTGGCCGCCGCCAACCTCGACGTCATCGGCAACAACATCGCGAACTCCGGCACCGTGGGCTTCAAGTCCGCCGCCGCGACCTTCCAGGACGTCTATGCCGGCTCGCGCGTGGGCCTCGGCGCTTCGGTGTCGGGCGTGGTGCAGAACTTCACGCAGGGCGTGACGCAGACCAGCAGCCGTCCGCTCGACGTCGCCGTCCTCAACGGCGACGGCTTCTACCGCATGACCAGCGCCAGCGGTGAAGTCATGTATTCGCGCAACGGCCAGTTCACCAAGGACAAGGACGGCTACATCGTCAACGCCTCGGGCCTGCGCCTCACCGGCTACGGTGTCAACGCGAGCGGCGGCATCAGCGGCGGCACGCCCACGGCGATCCAGATCCCGACGACCCCCATGACGCCCAAGGCCACCACCAGCGTCAAGGCCGAATTCAACTTCGATTCGCGCAACGCGGCGCCGACCAAGACGCCCTTCAACGCGACCGACTCCGACACCTTCAACTACTCCAACGCGATCGGCCCGGTGTACGACTCGCTGGGCAACCCGCACGACCTCGCCGTGTACTTCGTGAAGTCGCCCACCGCGAACACGTGGGACGTCTACGGCACCATGGACGGCGCCGTGATGAATGCCGGCGCCAAGCTGACGACGGCGACCTTCGACACCAACGGCAACCTCACGGCGCCCGCCGGCGGCATGCTGACCCTGCCGACCCAGACGTACACGACCGGCGCGGCCCCCGGCAACATGACCGTCGACCTCTCGGGCACGACGCAGTTCGGCAAGGCCAACGGCATGTCCAAGCTCGACCAGGACGGCTACACCTCCGGCGAGCTGACTTCCTATTCGATCAATGCCGACGGCACCATCACCGGCAAGTTCTCGAACGAGCAGACCCAGCTCCTGGGCCAGATCGTGCTGTCGTCTTTCGCGAACCCGAACGGCCTGGAGCCCAAGGGCGAGAACATGTATGCCGAGACGCTGGCCTCCGGCCAGGCACTCACCGGCACGCCGGGCGAGGGCACCAAGCTGGGCTCGCTCGAACAGGGCGCGCTGGAGTCCTCCAACGTCGACCTGACCTCCGAGCTCGTCAACCTCATCGTCGCGCAGCGCAACTACCAGGCCAATGCGCAGACGGTGAAGACGCAGGACCAGGTGATGCAGACGCTGATGAACATCCGCTGACCTTCGCGCCTGAACGCACGCAGCCCTCAATTTCCAGGAGCAACCAGTGGATCGAATGTTGTATGTCGCCATGAGCGGCGCCAAGCAGGCCATGGAGCAGCAGGCCTCGGTCGCCAACAACATGGCGAACGTCTCGACGCCGGGCTTCCGCGCGCAGATCAACAGCTTCCGCGCGGTGCCCGTGGTGGGCGAAGCGTCGTCCACGCGCGCCTTCGTGGCCGCCACAACGCCCGGGGCGGATTTCAAGCAGGGTCCGCTCACCGAGACCGGCCGTGAACTCGACGTCGCGGTGCACGGTGACGGCTGGCTGGTGGTGCAGGTGCCGGGTGGCGGCGAAGCCTATACCCGCGTCGGCAACCTGCAGGTCGGTGCCGACGGACAGGTGATGACCATGGGCGCGCGTCCCGTCGTCGGCGACGCGGGCCCGCTCGTGATCCCGCCCGGGTCCACGGTCACGATCGCTTCCGACGGCACCATCGCGGCGCGCGGCCAGGGCGACCCGGCAACCGGCGTGTCCACGGTCGGGAAGCTGAAGCTCGTCAATCCCGACACCGCCAATCTCGTGCGCGGCGACGACGGCCTCTTCCGCATGCGCGAAGGGCTGCAGCCCGCCGAAGTAGATCCCGCCGTGACCGTCGCAGCCGGCGTGATCGAAGGCAGCAACGTCAATCCCGTCGAGGCCATGGTCGCCATGATCGCCAACGGACGCAGCTTCGAGATGCAGATGAAGGCGATCACGACCGCCGACACCAACGCCCAGTCGGCCAACAAGCTGCTGGCCTACGGCTGAGCCGAGTCCAGCCCGCAACCCTTCGCAGGAGTAATTCAATGATTCGTTCCCTCTACGTCGCCAAGACGGGCCTCGAGGCTCAGCAGACGCAACTCGACGTGGTGTCCAACAACCTCGCCAACGTCGGCACCACCGGCTTCAAGAAGAGCCGCGCCGTGTTCGAGGACTTGATGTACCAGAACCTGCGCCAGGTCGGCGGCCAGACCTCGGACCAGACACGCCTGCCTTCGGGCTTGCAAGTGGGCACCGGCGTGCGCGTGGTCGCTACCGAGCGCATGCACTCGCAGGGCAACATGACCAAGACCGACAACCCGAAGGACGTCGCCATCAACGGCGCCGGCTTCTTCCAGGTGCTGATGCCGGACGGCACGACCTCGTACACCCGCGACGGCTCCTTCCAGACCGACCGCGACGGCCAGCTCGTGACCGCGAGCGGCTTCACCATCCAGCCGGCGATCACCATCCCGCAGAACGCGACCAGCCTCACCGTGGGCCGAGACGGCATCGTGTCGGTCACGCAGGCTGGCAGCACCGCCACCGTGCAGGTCGGCCAGTTGCAGCTCGCGACCTTTCTCAATCCGGCCGGCCTGCAGAGCCTGGGCGAGAACCTCTACAACGAGACGGATTCGTCGGGCGCACCGAACCTGGTGAACCCCGGCGTCGACGGCGCCGGCATCCTGAGCCAGGGCTACACCGAGGCATCGAACGTCAACGTGGTGGAAGAGCTGGTCAACATGATCGCGACGCAGCGTGCGTACGAGATCAACAGCAAGTCGATCCAGACGTCCGATCAAATGCTGCAACGCCTCACGCAGCTGTGATGACCCCCAGTCTTCGCGCACTTCGTGTCGCTTCGCCAACCCCCTTGCAGGGGGCAACACCAGCGGACCGGCAGAGCCGGTTCCGCGGTGTTTCTGGTATGGCGCTGGTCATGCTGTCGTGTGTCGTCCTGCTCTGCAGCGGCTGCGCGCAGTTTCCGCGCGATCCGCTGGTGCATCAGCCGATGACGGCGCGTGCGGACTCGATGACCCCTGTGCAGACGCGTTCGCCGACGGGCGCGATCTTCCAGGCCGGAGGGCGCGACGTCGCATTGTTCGAAGACCGCAGGCCGCGCAACATCGGCGACATCCTGACCATCGTCATCAGCGAGAAGCTCAACGCCAGCAAGAACTCCGGCGCCAACGCAAGCCGCGAAGGCGCGATGGGCGCCACTTTCGCCACCATTCCCAAGTTCCTGACCGGGCTGCTCGAAGGCCAGGACGCCAAGCTGTCCGGCACCAGTGCGCTGAACGCAAAGGGCGGCGCCAACGCGGCCAACAACTTCAACAGCGTGATCACGGTGACGGTGACCGACGTGCTGGGCAACGGCAACCTGCTGGTCAGCGGCGAGAAGCAGATGGGCATCAACCAGGGCACCGAGTTCATCCGCTTCTCGGGCGTGGTGAACCCGCGCACCGTCACTGGCAACAACACCGTGCTGTCGACCCAGGTGGCCGATGCGCGCATCGAATACACGGCCAAGGGCTACATCGACGAGGCCCAGCACATGGGCTGGATGCAGCGCTTCTTCCTGAACGTCAGCCCCTTCTGATCATGATCCGCAGACACCCGATCCTTTCCGCCGCGCTGGGCGCTCTCTTCGCCCTGGTCGTCCATTCGACTTCGCATGCCGAACGCATGAAGGAGCTCGCGAGCATCCAGGGCATGCGCGACAACCCGCTGATCGGCTACGGCCTGATGGTGGGTCTCGACGGCACCGGCGACCAGACGATGCAGACGCCCTTCACAACGCAGAGCCTGAACAACATGCTGCAGCAGCTCGGCATCACGATCCCGCAGGGCGTGAACATGCAGCTCAAGAACGTGGCGGCGGTGATGGTCACGGCCACGCTGCCTTCGTTCGCGCGGCCCGGGCAGAGCATCGACGTAACGGTGTCGTCCATGGGCAATGCCAAGAGCCTGCGCGGCGGCACGCTGCTGATGACGCCGCTCAAGGGCGTCGACGGCTCGGTGTACGCCATCGCGCAGGGCAACATGGTCGTCGGCGGCGCGGGCGCGTCGGCCAACGGCACCAAGGTCCAGATCAACCAGCTCAGCTCGGGCCGCATTCCCGCCGGCGCGATCGTCGAGCGCGCGGTCGATACGTCGGTCGGCGGCGACGGCATGTTCGCGCTGGAGTTGATGCGCTCCGACTTCGGCACGGCGCAGCGCGCGGTCGACGCAATCAACCGGCAGTTCGGTCCCGGCTCCGCCGACGCGGTGGACGGCCGCGTGATCCGCGTGCGGGCACCCGAGACGCCGCAGGAGCGCGTCAATTTCCTCGCGCGCCTCGAAAGCCTCGAAGTCACCCCCACGGTGGCCGCGGCCCGCGTGGTGGTCAATGCCCGCACCGGCTCCGTCGTGATGAACCAGACCGTGCGGGTGGGCGACTGCGCGGTCGCTCACGGCAGCCTGTCGGTGGTCATCAACACCGAGCCGGTGATCAGCCAGCCCGGTCCGTTCTCGAACGGCAGGACGGTCGCCACGCAGACCTCGGAAGTCTCGGTCAACCAGGCCGGCGGTGCGCTGCAGATGGTGCGCGGCAGTGCTTCGCTCGCCGATGTGGTCAAGGGGCTGAACGCGCTCGGCGCCAATCCGACGGACCTGGTGTCCATTCTCCAGGCCATGAAGTCGGCCGGCGCGCTGCGCGCCGAGCTCGAGATCATCTGAGTCGGCCATGGCGATCTCTGCAGCCAATCAGTGGACCGGCGCCGACGCGGCGAGCCGCACCGGGGCGCTGGACCAGCGCTTCGCGCTCGACGTCCAGGGTGTGGACGCACTGCGGCGCACCGTCCGCAGCTCGCCCCAGGAAGGCCTGAAGCAGGTCTCGCGGCAGTTCGAAGCCATGTTCATGAGCATGGTGCTCAAGAGCATGCGCGAGGCGTCGCCGCAGAGCGGATTGCTCGACACCCAGAACGAGAAGATCTACACGTCGATGCTCGACCAGCAGCTCACGCAGAGCCTGTCGGGGCGCGGCGTAGGGCTGGCCGAGGCGATGCTGGCGCAACTCCAGCGCAGCGTCGCCGCGGGCGTGTCCGACGACGGCACCGAGCACGCGGCGATGTCACTGCTGCCGCGCAGCGGCCTGCCCTTGAATGCGCAGTCGGGCATTCCGCTCGGTTCGTCGCCTTCGCAGCCTGCGCAGCCGTCCCAGGCGTCACCGTCCTCGCGTGCCGACCTGAGCCTCTACCAGGTCAACAACGACCGTTCGGGCAACGGATCGACCGCCGCCGCGAACCTGCAGGGCCACGTCGACCAGTTCGTCAACCGCATGGGCGCTTCGGCCCAGGCGGCGAGCAATGCGAGCGGCGTTCCCGCGCCGTTGATTCTGGCGCAGGCCGCGCTGGAGTCCGGCTGGGGCAAGCGCGAGATCCGCGCGGACGACGGCACGCAGAGCTTCAACCTGTTTGGCATCAAGGCCGACAAGAGCTGGCAGGGGCCAGTGGTGGAGACCACCACCACCGAATACGTGGACGGCGAGCCGCAGCGCGTGCGCGCGAAGTTCCGTGCCTACGCCTCCTACGACGAGGCCTTTACCGACTATGCGCGCTTCATGACCCGCAATCCGCGCTACGCCAATGTGCTGGCCACCGATGACCCGACCGCCGCCGCGCACGGACTGCAGCGCGCCGGCTACGCGACCGATCCGCAATACGGGCAGAAGCTCGTTCGCATCATGCAGAAGTTCGTCTGATCGCGGACGAGCCGAGCACCACCCTTTCTGAACAACCCGACAGCCGACGCAAAGGATTCCCATGGCAGAGATCACAAGCCTTCAACGACACGCGGGCGGCAAGGCCTCCGCGGCCCTCGCGAATGCGAACCGGCTGGAGGTGGTCACCTTCACGCTGGGCGAAGAGGAATACGGCATCGACATCCAGAAGGTGCAGGAGCTACGCGGCTACGACGCGGTGACGCGGATCGCGAACGCGCCGGAGTACATCAAGGGAGTGGTGAACCTGCGCGGGATTATCGTGCCGATCATCGACATGCGCATCAAGTTCGCACTGGGCAGTCCGAGCTACGACCAGTTCACGGTGGTGATCGTGCTGAACATCGGAGGCCGCGTGGTGGGGATGGTGGTGGACAGCGTGTCGGACGTGATCACGCTGACGGCCGAGCAGATCAAGCCTGCGCCTGAGATGGGCTCGGTGCTGGACACGGACTACCTGATCGGGCTGGGCACGCTGGACGAACGGATGCTGATCCTGGTGGACATCGACCGGCTGATGTCCAGCGAGGACATGGGCCTGATCGAGAAGATGGCCGCCTGAGCCGCCATCGCCAATAGCCAACGGACAGAGACAAACGGACATTTGAGGACAGGAGGAAATGATGAAGGACTGGAAGATCGGTACGCGCCTCGGTGGCGGCTTCGCGTTGGTGCTGGCACTGGTGGCCATCATCGCGGGTATCGGCGTGATGCGCCTGCAGAGCGTGGGCGAGGCCACTCGCGAGATGGCGCGTGGTTCCCTCGAGAAGGAACGCCTGGCCGCGAGCTGGCTGCTCGCCACCAGCACCAACAGCGTGCGCACCTTCGCCTTGCTCAAGAGCAACGACCCCGAGGTGCAGGAGTTCCTGCAGAAGAACATGAGCAAGACCAGCACGGTCGTCTCCGAGACGCAGAAGAAGCTCGAAGAACTGCTGTCCTCGCCCGAGGAGCTTGCGCTGAGCGCCGACATCAAGAAGAAGCGCGCCGAGTACGTGGAGCTGCGCAACACGATTCTCAAGCTGAAGGCCGATGGCAACCTGGAGGAAGCCAGGCGGCTCAGCGGAGAGAAGCTGCTTTCCACGCTGGAGAGCTACGACGCGAGCATCCGCGCCATGCTGGGCCATCAGCAGGCGCAGATCGACATGACGGCCACCTCCATCGATGAGCGGTATCGCGCGGGGCGTTCCAACCTGATCATCCTGGCCGTGCTGGCGTTGGCGATCGGCTCGGTCCTGGCATGGACGCTGACACGCAGCATCGTCCAGCCGATCGACGAGGCCTTGCTGATCGCCGAGACGGTCGCTTCGGGCGATCTCAGCAAGGAGTTCGAGACCCGGCGCGGCGGCGACTTCGGCCGGCTGCTGCGCGGCATGGGCGAGATGGAAGACACGCTCACGGACCTGGTGAGCCGGATCAAGACCGCGACCGATTCGATCGTCGTGGCATCCAGGGAAATCGCAGCAGGCAACCAGGATCTGTCTTCTCGCACCGAGGAGCAGGCCAGCTCGCTGGAGCAGACGGCGGCATCGATGGAAGAACTCACCAGCACCGTCAAGCAGAACGCGGACAACGCACGCCAGGCCAACCAGCTCGCTGCATCGGCCTCGGCAGTGGCGGTCAAGGGCGGCAGCGTGGTCAGCCAGGTGGTGGACACCATGGCGTCGATCAATGCCTCGTCGAAGAAGATCGTCGACATCATCGGCGTCATCGACGGCATCGCCTTCCAGACCAACATCCTGGCGCTGAACGCCGCGGTGGAAGCTGCGCGGGCCGGTGAGCAGGGCAGGGGCTTCGCGGTCGTGGCGGCAGAGGTGCGCAACCTCGCGCAGCGCTCGGCGGCAGCGGCCAAGGAGATCAAGGGCCTGATCGACGACTCGGTGGGCAAGGTGGACGTGGGCAGCGCGCTGGTGGGCGAAGCCGGCAAGACGATGGACGAGATCGTGGGCAGCGTGAAGCGGGTGACCGACATCATGGGCGAGATCACGGCGGCGAGCCAGGAGCAGACCTCGGGCATCGAGCAGATCAATCAGGCGATCACGCAGATGGACCAGGTGACGCAGCAGAACGCGGCCCTGGTGGAAGAGGCCGCTGCTGC